>JBFKTM010000531.1:0-3087 GCA_041636295.1 Oleiphilaceae bacterium | reverse complement strand
ATACTTAGTTAACTTAGCCTTAAAAAGGCTTATCAGGAGATCGGTCTAACCACCCAACAACCATCTTCCTGCACCAGCTGCCTATCACACTTCAATTCTGCGGCGGAATCTCGCCCGACCGCATCAGACAACTGTTGTACAACTCTTTCGCTTTTACGCAGTAAACTTATAGCCTCCCACAGAGCGTCGTCGCCTGCCATTGGTGCCAATATACCAAGAGGCTGAGGAGCGCCTTCAGGAGCCACCAAGCTGGCCAGTATTTTTAGATCTGCACTAAACCCGGTAGCCGACCGGGCACTACCGAACTCTTTGCCAATGGCATCATATCGCCCACCTTGAGCCACAGCATGGCCGTAACCAGGATAATAGGCTGCGAATACCAAGCCAGTATGATAGTTATAGCCTCGTAGCTCACAAAAATCGAAGCCTAACTCAATATTAGGGTAGCGCTGCAACAACTGTTGGCAAATGGCTTCAAGCTGTTCTACTGATTTGATCACCTCATCAGAAGCACCAGCAACAATCGTCTTGATCTTTTGAATAGCATCAATACCACCGGCAGCGTTGGCCATTTGCCGTAGCATACGGGTGACATCAGCATGACCAGCATCGTCAGGAAGCAGCTCTTCCAACTCCGGCATTGATTTTCGTCGAAGGGCATCAAATACAGCCTGTTCAGTCTCAAAGTTAAGACCCGCTTTTGCGATCAACCCTCTATAAATACCAACATGGGCCAGATCTACATGAACTTTTTCCAGCCCGGCCAGATTCAAGGTATCCAGCATCAGTGAAATCACTTCCACATCCGCAGAGAGAGAGGGTTCACCAAACAATTCACACCCGATCTGAATCGGACAGCGATTAGTCAATAGATGAGCAGGTCGAGTGTGGATTACTGCATCAGCATAACAAAGGCGAGTTATACCCTGCTGCCGGAGGCAGTGTGCGTCGATACGGGCCGCTTGAGGAGTAATGTCCGCCCGAACCCCCATCAGTCGCCCAGACAATTGATCTGTCACCTTGAAGGTTTGCAGATTTAGATCATTACCGGTGCCTGTCAGTAATGATTCGAGGTATTCAATCATAGGGGGGGTAATCAGTTCATACCCCCAGTTAGATATATTATCTAACAACCGCCTTCTTAGCTGCTCAACAACCCTGGCACCAGGAGGAAGTAATTCATCTACTCCATCAGGGAGCAACCAGCGATCCGATACTGTCATGTTAATGCCTGTCAGATTCTATTTAACGAACGTATTTAACGAACCCAATAAAGTAAACCAATACCCAGCAACATACTAACCAAACCCATTACCCGCATTGTACGATTGTCAATTTGAGCAAGAGTCTGCACCATATTCTTCCAGCGCTGTGGGTACAAAAACGGAATAATCCCTTCTATGACCAAAACCAGACTGAAGGCGATACCAAGTTCCTGCCACATGACGCAAATCCTAATCGAATATGGGCCTACCTGATCAGTAAATCATCAAGGGGGCCGATTTTACCCTTTTTATGCACACAAAAAAACCGGGTAATTAGTCCGCTAATTACCCGGCCAAATTTATTCGCTATGTTACCAGACTTTTATTTCTTTTTCCCTTCAGATTGATTCAGGTACTTAAGGAAATCACTATCTGGATCGACAATCAAAATATCACTCTTGTTAGAGAATGCTTTTTCGTATGCCGACAAGCTTCGGTAAAATGAATAAAATTCAGAGTTTTTGTTATATGCATCAGCATAAATCTGCGCTGCTATTTCATCACCTTCACCACGCGTAGACTCTGACTCTCGATAAGCTTCTGCCTCTATGACGGTTTTTTGTCGATCTGCATCAGCCTTAATACCTTCTGCTAACTCGCGACCTTTAGAGCGATGCTCCTGAGCCTCTTTTTCACGCTCACTACGCATTCTGCGATACACATCACTACTGACCGTCTTGGGAAGATCAATGCCCTTAATTCGAATATCGACAATTTTAATACCAAACTCATCTTCAGCCACTGTATTCATGGCCTTAGTCAGCTCCTGCATTAATTCGTCACGCTGACCGGATATAACCTCATGCATGGTTCGAATACCAAACTGATCTCGCAGCCCGTTATCAATTCGCGAAGACAACAACATAACCGCGCGGCTTTCATCCCCTGAAGTACTCTTATAGTACTTGGCAACATCACCCACCTGCCAGGTAACGAAAGAGTCAACCACCAGCGGTTTTTTCTCGATAGTCAAATACTCACGAGCAGGCGAATCCAGTGTTAGAATTCGCACGTCAAACTTTCTGACCTCGTCAATCATCGGTACTTTGAAATGCAACCCTGGCTGAATGTCGCTCTCGACCAACTCACCAAAACGCAACTTTACGGCACTTTGAGTTTCTGGAACAACAAACACTGAAGCCGAACCAACAACCAGCACAATTAGGGCAACAAATAGAACTCCAATAGCTTTAGGGCTCATTACTCTCTCCCTCTTCTAGTTGTACCAGACTGTCGCGAGCGCAATTCCTGCAATACACGATCCGTTAAGTTTTCAATTTCATCACCGCTAAGACGCCCAGACCCTAAAGACCCGATTGCCGGAGCAGACCCTGAAGAAACCGAAGGCGTAGCAGAAACCATTCTATCCAAAGGTAGATACATCATATTATTGCCACCTTCTACATCAACCAATACCTTACTACTACTACTCATTACTCGCTGCATGGTATCGAGATATAGACGCTCTCTCGTCACATCTGGCGCTTTCTCATAAACCGATAGCAGCTTCATGAATCGAGCGGTATCACCCTTGGCACGAGAAATCACCTCCTCTTTGTAGGCGCTCGCTTCTTCAAGCATACGCTGAGCCAGGCCTCGCGCCTCTGGTACAACCTTGTTCTTGTACGCTTCAGCTTCTTCTTTTACACGCTGCTCATCTTCTTTAGCCCGCTGAACATCCTGAAAGGCATCCTGAACCTCACTAGGTGCCTGGGTGCTTTCAATGTTCACCTTACTAATTTGCAAACCAGACTGATAAAAGTCCATAGACTTTTGCAAACGATCAAGGGTTTGTACCGCCAATACAGAACGACCTTCCGTT
>JBFKTM010000530.1:0-3100 GCA_041636295.1 Oleiphilaceae bacterium | reverse complement strand
GTGAGGTTGTAATGGTTAACGAAAAATTTGGGATTCGCTTGACGGATGTTGTAAGTCCTTCTGAACGAATTAAGCGAATAGGTTAACTGATCGTGTGCTCGAGAGTGTCAATATTAAGCGCTGCAGGCAATAAATGGATGAGGTCGCTACTATGCTTAATTATGATACTCTCACTGATGCCGGCAATCTCATTGGCGGTTGCTGAGCAATCGGTTTCCACTGAAGTGCTGAAGGAAGAAAAGGGTGTTGTTAAACCACTTCCGAGGGAACCGCAGTCAAGAATCGCTTCACCTGGTATCGACTCAGCCTCATGGTTGAATGCTATTTTGGGGTTGATGGCGGTTGTCATGCTTATCTTTGGTATTGCTTGGTTGGTTAAGCGGTTCACGGGCTTAACGACCGGAAATCAACAGCAGATACGTGTGTTGTCGGCGATCCCTATCGGTACAAGGGAGCGAATTGCTCTTATTGAAGTCGCTGACAAACAGTTATTGGTGGGTATTACTCAGCATAATATAAATCTTTTACACTCATTTGATGAGCCGGTTATTAATAAAAATGATAAAACAGGTGCTGACTTTGCAAGCCGTTTACACGCTGTTCTTAACAAAGGGTCATCGAGTTAATCCTTTGCTTCGTTTGATGTTAAAAGCGTTTCCATTGCTGTTGCTGTTTAGCGTTTCTTTTTCGGCAGGGGCCGAACCTGCGGGTATTCCTGCGATAAAGTTAGTGACGACGGAGGAGGGTGGACAGCAATACTCTGTTACCATTCAGATTCTTGCGTTAATGACGGCATTAACGTTTTTACCTGCTTTTTTAATGATGATGACCTCTTTCACCCGGATCATCATCTCGTTCTCCATTCTGCGCCAAGCGTTGGGATTGCAACAGACGCCCTCCAATCAGATCCTCATCGGATTGTCACTTTTTTTGACGATATTCATTATGACTCCGGTACTGGAAGAGGCTAATCGAACAGCCATTCAGCCCTATCTGGATGAAAAATTGGCCCCTCAGGATGCACTGGAAAAAGCCAGCATCCCTTTTCGGAAGTTCATGTTAGCTCAGACCCGAGAAGACGATCTCGACCTGTTCGTGAGAATCTCCGGTAAAACATATGAGTCAGTGGAGGATGTCTCTTTCTGGGTGTTGATGCCGGCTTTTGTGACCAGTGAGCTTAAGACCGCGTTTCAGATCGGCTTTATACTTTTTATCCCTTTTCTGATTATTGATATGGTCGTTGCCAGCGTATTGATGGCGATGGGGATGATGATGTTGTCGCCAATGATTATTTCACTGCCGTTTAAAATAATGTTATTTGTACTGGTTGATGGGTGGGCGCTAATTATTGGCACGCTGGCAGCCAGTTTTGGCATATGAGGGGGGTACGATGACGCCTGAGGTTGCTATAGAGATTGTACGTGAAGCGCTCTATCTGATTTTACTGCTGGTTTCTCTTATCATTACTCCCAGTCTGATTGTGGGTTTGATTGTTAGTGTGTTTCAGGCAGCTACTCAAATCAATGAACAGACCCTAAGTTTTTTACCGCGATTATTGGTCACTATTACCGTTATTATTATAATGGGGCCGTGGATGGCGCAACGTCTACTGGAATATTTTGAGCGGTTAATCAGGGATATACCGATGTTGATAGGTTAATCCCGAGGATTTCATGGAAATTTCTGATGACGTCATATTTAGCTGGATAGCCAGGCATTTGTGGCCACTTTTTAGAATAGCCAGCTTTTTTATGATTATACCGATCATCGGGACTCAGCTGGTTCCCGCAAGAATTCGATTGGGGTTGGCGCTGTTAATAACGGTGTTGGTGGCTCCACTTATTGAGACCATACCCGTTATTGATCCGTTCTCGTTCTCATCTATTACCGTTATTGTGCAGCAGATCTTTATCGGCAGCCTAATGGGTTTTATGTTTATCTTGCTGGTTCAGTTGTTTGCTGTGGCGGGACAAATAATTGCGATGCAGATGGGCCTTGGATTTGCGTCAATGGTGGACCCTACCAACGGCGTAACGGTACCTGTTCTATCTCAGATATTTTTAGTCTGTGTTACGTTGCTATTTTTGGCTACCAACGGACACCTGGTTATGATCGAGGTGTTTCTGGAGAGTTTTAGAGTCTGGCCCATTTCAAGTTCTATTTTTAGTGATAATGGGTTCTCGCCTGAAATCCTATGGCAAATGATTCATCGGATTTCCTGGCTTTTCGCTGCTGCACTACTCATTTCACTGCCCGCAGTCACTTCTGTGCTGGTGGTCAATATTTCATTTGGTGTCATGTCCAGAGCGTCTCCGCAGATGAATGTCTTTGCGCTTGGTTTTCCGATTGCCCAGCTGTTCGGTTTATTTATTATCTGGGTGAGCTTTGTCGGGTTTCTACCTCAATTTCACCGGTTTACCGGGGATGTTTTCGATTTTCTTAGAACCATGTTAGGGGCATAAGAGATGGCAGAGGGACAGGATAGCAGCCAGGAAAAAACCGAAGATGCAACCCCCCGACGACTCCAGAAGGCCCGGGAGGAGGGGCAGATTCCTCGCTCTAAGGAGCTGAACACGATGGCCGTGCTAATCGCAGGCGCTGGTGGGCTGTTGGTCTTCGGGGAGTCGCTGGGGCTGGCACTGAAAAATGTGATGGTGAGTAGTTTCTCGTTTCCAAGAGAAGCAATCTTCGATATGAGACAAATGGCGCTCTATTTTGCCAATAGTGTGCTTGAAGTGTCATGGGGGATATTGCCGTTCATGGCGCTTTTGCTGGTCGCAGCAATTATTGGCCCGATTGGGTTGGGCGGCTGGTTGTTGTCATCAAAAGCGCTGGCGCCAAAATTTAGTCGGTTAAATCCGGTCGAGGGTATTAAAAGGATGTTCTCTCTAAAGTCGCTGGTTGAGTTGGCGAAGGGGGTTGCCAAGGTGGCTGTGGTGGTAGGAATTGCGGTATTGATGCTAAGTATCTATACCGAAGAGCTGTTGTCGGTTGGACAGGCGCCTGTTTTACCGGCAATGGCTCACGCGGTTTCAATACTCGCCTGGATTGGGTTTTGGCTCGCCTGTTCCACGATTTTGATTGCCATTGTTGATGTGCC
>JBFKTM010000529.1:0-3114 GCA_041636295.1 Oleiphilaceae bacterium | reverse complement strand
GGGAAAATTGAGGTTTTGATGAGTTTCGACGTGGCGTAAACATCATACACTCTGGTACCCGCGGGTAGTGAGATAAGGTCCTCTCTAAAGTCATGGGCAGCTGTTGCAAACTGTTGTTTTACTTCTTCACTTGGGACGAAGTAGATTTGAGTTGGCGCACTACTTTCCAAAACCTGGCTGCCATCTTGATTGATTTTGGCCATATCATCCGTCATTAACCGGGTAGGCTTGCTGGTTACCAACGAGAAGATAGCACTGGTGCCCAAGGTTTCGTTGATTTCCGGCATCACGTATTGTGAGAGCTCGTTAGCGAAAAAGTTATGATTATCCCCCTGTCCTGACAGGGTATAAAGTGCCGATACATTTTCTGACGTCCGTCCATCGACGAATGATTTCCATGCCAAACCGGGCGCAAAACCCCGGTCTTCAGGGTCTCCGGTTACCGATAGCCTTAGCAGTCCACATTCGGCACCTTTAAATAGTCCGGTATATGGTGTATTTGTTGTGGCAGTAAAGGCTACCTTGGCCATGGCACCATGCGCATGTAGCGGCTTCTCGTAACCAGGAGGCGCAACATCTTTGCGGTCTTGTACTTTTTTCCACAGAATGCTGTCGATCAGTCCAAGCACATCGATCTCTTCCAGTGCTGGAAGCCCCTCTTTGAATTGAGTCCGTAATGCACCATTCACCCATAGGTGCTCTTGCTTGGTACAGCCAGGCCAGGTGTCATAATCATCAGGAATGTTAAGACCCCATGGCTTAAACGCATTCTCTTGTCCTACCAGGCTGCTCGCTAGTTGAGGGTAGTGACGTCTTAGCACATCAACCATGGTATTTTCTTCAACCCAGTTGATACCCTCTGCAGTATAGACTTCATCGGTGTAGTCTTTGGTATAGAATCGATCAGTCATAAGGCGGCGAGAGGCGTTCATGATAAATATCTGGAACGCCGTTTCGCCAAAGGCAAATCCTTCTGGTCGAACCGTTTCTGCCAACTGCCCTACAAGTGCATCTATTTTTTCCACGTCATTGTCGTATAGCCGTTTAAGCTCGGCCAACAGGTTTGGATCTGAGGTGAGATCTTCAAACGTGTTGATTGGGTTGAGCCCAATCTGGCGACGGAATTCATTATAACGAGGTACACCTCGCTCTCGATCACGGATGATATCGGTGGTTGCAAGGTCAATATTACCGACCAACGGCATAGAAAGATTACGCAAGAATTCGGGGTAGTTTTTTAGCGTCAGTGAACCCGGATGCGTGATGCCAAAGGAGTACCAGAGTCGATCCGCTCCCTCTGCAGCCATAATATTTTCTGCATCACCATCTCGTGTATCCTGAATGGGAAGTGAGGCTGAAATAATATTCGAACCGATATCATACACATCAATGGTATCTCTAAGCAGTGGGTGCATACGGTAAACTGCCACAAACTCCTCGGTTAGAGTGTAAGGCGTCCCATAGTTGTCCGGCTCCCTTGAACCAACAATGCCACCAAGGCCATGCTCCAAGAAACCAGGCGAGTTGATCTGGTCTGCCAGGGCCGGATTAGTCGCGAGGATCGCTTTGAGCACCCAGGAATCAGAGCTTTGAATATCGGTCATGAATTGTTCAACTTCACCCTGGAACTTGTCACGGCCTTCACGGTTACCTAATAAACCCCACCAGTTAGCGTACATTGCACGCTCGGTGACCGGGTTTGCGATAATGGCCGGCGTCCATTCGACAGTGTGTATCTTAGCCATCAGTGCTGCATTAACCAGGCGTGCTTTGTCGTAAAGCCATTGATCAGATTGCGTTGGGTAATTCTGTTTGAGCGTATCAGCAATAGCGTTATGTTCAAGGGTAAATAATTGATGCATCATGCTGAGGCCAACCCACCAGTTATCACTGAAACCGGTAATGGGAACGCCACTCCAGAAATCTGTTGGTAGCGTGTTGTCGGAATTAATTTTTAACTTACCATCCACGTAGGCGCGAACGGTGTTATTGGTCTCCTTGTTACTGCCATAGAGCTGAGAGCCATCCCACCAGTGTGTATTGACGTTTCTATAGGTGGCGGGCAGTGTGGCATTGTCAAGGTCGCTTCGATTAGCATCTGGCATGGTGCGTTGCACCTCAATAATTCCGCTTCCCATAGGATCATTTTCTGGTAGTTGGATTTCTATTGGGTTATCAACCGAATTAGGACCATGGCTTACCCAATCGTGTACCATAAATTGTATCCACGATGCAGCGATGAAATTAACACTGGTGGCGGGTTTAAACTCGTCCCGTTCCATGAGAGCGTTACTCACATCACGAGGGTTTGGCTCGAGTAGAGTATCGGCTTCGGTCTCACCATAAGCGGCTTCCAGTTGAACATTGCGGCCAAAGCGGCGATATACAGAACCCTCGGCGGGGTTATCCAGAATGTTACAGGTACCATCTTCAGTTCTTGCAGTGAGAGTGCGCTCGTCGCAAGTGATGACGGCATTGGCATCTTCGATGTTCTCCACATCGATTAGGTTATTTTTAAACAACTCTTCGCGCTCGGCACCGATGATGATGACACCAGCCAAGATACCTAACGTACCCAGTTTGGTTAACGCAGGCCACGTTACCCAGACGGAATTAGCCATTGGTTTTCTCCTCTATTGTTTTTTAATTTGTTTTTATTGGTTTCACTTTCTTAAGGATGTAGCGAAACTGGAATGGAAGCCTATTGGTGATAGGGGGGAGTGCATACCCTCCCAAAGGATGGGGGTGGATTGGTTCAAAAGTACTTAAAAAGTGCTCAGGGTAGATGTGTAGAGCAGTCTGGCGTTGATGGGAAAAAAAGTTGTGAAGCACGAACAGCCATTGCAAAGTGGTGATACATGCGTTGTGTCACAAATCTGTTTCAGTGCACGTGAGCCTTGGATGATAGTTATGCTAATGTGTTTTTAGCGTACAGTTGTTAGGTTTGTTGGGGGTGAATGTTGGGCTCATGTAAGACTTATAAAAACGGGGTGGTTGCGCGATGGATAGGGCATTTTCTTGCCCGTTAAAAAGCTTGATTAACAATAAAAACTAAAACCGCTCATGCGTTGCCAAATTGAAAGAAAGGAATTGCTGGCTCTTCTGAATAAAGGG
>JBFKTM010000528.1:0-3114 GCA_041636295.1 Oleiphilaceae bacterium | reverse complement strand
CTATTTTCAAGCCTTTCGCGAAAAGGGATTAACCTTGACGCTGTTTATGACGTGGTTCTTTGCAAATGACTCTTACAGAGCCATTGCGACGAATAATTTTACAGTTACGGCAAATTTTCTTTACCGAAGCGCGCACTTTCATTATACGACTCCAAATTGGGTTTCATTATCGCAGCATACTGCCGCGATTATACCCCTTGAGGTTTGATTTTTTCATGAGAGACTCATACTGATGAGACATCAGATGTGACTGCACTTGAGCCATAAAGTCCATCACAACCACAACCACGATTAGTAACGAGGTACCACCGAAATAAAACGGTACGTTCCATGCCACCACCAGAAATTGTGGAAGGAGAGAAACAGCAGTTATATAAAGGGCTCCAAACAACGTCAAACGTGTCAGGACTCCATCAATGTAACGAGCGGTCTGCTCACCTGGTCGAATACCAGGCACAAAAGCACCTGACTTCTTAAGATTTTCAGCGACTTCTTTAGGGTTATACATCAACGCTGTATAAAAGAAGCAGAAAAATACCACAGCTATGGCAAACAGTAAAATATAAAGTGGCTGACTAGGCGCTAAAGCCTGTGAAAAGTCTGATAACCACTCCATTCCTTCCCCCTTACCAAACCATTGCCCAAGTGAAGCTGGGAACAACAGTATACTTGAAGCAAAAATGGGCGGTATAACACCAGCCATATTAACTTTCAGAGGTAAGTGGCTTGACTGCTGCGCATAAACCTTACGACCCTGCTGACGTTTTGCGTAATTTACGGTTATGCGGCGCTGGCCACGCTCCATAAACACCACAAATGCAACTATCGCGATAGCAAAAAAGCCGATTAACAACAGTGCCAGTATATTGATCTCTCCCTGTCGCGCCTGCTCAAACGATTGACCAAACGCCCCCGGAAGACCAGCAACAATACCCGCAAATATCAGCAACGAAATACCATTACCGATACCTCGCTCAGTAATCTGCTCTCCTAGCCACATCAAAAAGACGGCACCGCTAACAAACGTCGCTACTGCAACGAAATAGAAGCTAAAGTTATCCGCAAACGTAATCCCTTGAGAGGCCAAACCAACCGACATACCCATCGCCTGAATGGTCGCAAGCACTACGGTACCATAGCGGGTATATTGGCTGATATTACGTCGACCGGATTCGCCTTCTTTTTTGAGCTGCTCTAGCTGAGGGCTCACTACCGTCATCAACTGCATTATGATAGATGCAGAGATATAAGGCATTATCCCCAGAGCAAAGATACTCATTCGCTCCAGAGCGCCCCCGGAAAACATATTGAAAAGACTCAGAATAGTTCCCTGATTCTGCTCAAACAATGCAGCCAATCTATCTGGGTTAATACCCGGTACAGGAATGTGCGCCCCAACGCGATAGATAACTATCGCGATGAAAACGAACCATAACCTGGACTTCAATTCTGCAAAGCCGCTTCCCATTCCGGATGGTAGTGATCCTGTCTTAGCCATTTAGTCCTCGACTTTTCCGCCTGCTGCAGTAATCGCCTCGCGAGCACCTTTAGTTACACCTAAACCTTGAACAGTTACTGGCTTGCTGATCTCACCAGACAAGATAACTTTCGCTGTTTTGGTGTCGCGACGGACTAGATTCGCATTTTTCAATGCATCCAGATCAATCACATCAACTTCTAAAGTTGCCAGCTCACTTAATCGTATTTCAGCTGCAAAGGCAGCTTTTCTAGACGTGAAACCAAATTTAGGTAGACGTCTTTGCAATGGCTGTTGACCACCCTCGAAACCTGGCGCAACTGAACCACCAGAACGAGACTTCAGACCTTTGTGACCACGTCCACAAGTTTTACCTAAACCACTACCGATACCACGACCAACACGCTTACCAGCTTTTCTGGAACCAGGAGCAGAACTTAACGAATTAAGACGCATCTTATTCTCCCTCTACTCTAACCATATAATTAACTTTATTAATCATACCGCGAACTGAAGGTGTGTCTTCCACCTCAACCGTATGACCAATTTTTCGTAGTCCAAGACCAGCTACACATGCCTGATGCTTTGGTAGTCGGCCAATCGTGCTACGAAATAATGTAACCTTGATTGTCTTAGCCTTAGCCATGGTCCTATCCTACAATGTCTTCTACTGATTTACCGCGTTTAGCGGCGATATCTTCTGGTGATTGCATAGCCTTCAAACCGTTAACCGTCGCACGAACAACGTTTACCGGGTTAGTAGAGCCATAGCATTTCGCCAATACGTTTTGTACACCGGCCACTTCCAGCACTGCACGCATCGCACCACCGGCAATGATCCCAGTACCTTCTGATGCTGGCTGCATGTAGACTTTAGATGCACCGTGACGCGCCTTGATTGGATACTGTAGCGTCGTTCCATTCAAAGCAACATTGACCATATTCTTGCGAGCCGCGTCCATAGCCTTCTGAATCGCTACTGGCACCTCACGCGCTTTACCGCGACCAAAACCTACACGACCTTGACCATCACCTACCACTGTTAATGCAGTAAAACCGAAGATTCTACCACCCTTAACAACTTTGGCTACGCGGTTAACCTGTACCAGCTTCTCCTGAAGATCAGGCGCTTTTTGTTCATTAACACTCATTGCTGACACCCCTTAGAATTCCAGTCCGCTTTCACGCGCCGCTTCAGCTAATGCTTTAACACGACCGTGATACTTATAACCCGAACGATCAAAAGCTACCTGAGTAACACCTGCAGCTTTGGCGCGTTCAGCGATGAGCTTTCCTACTTTATTAGCCGCTTCAACATTACCAGTTGAACCGTCTTTAAGTTCTTTTTCTACAGTAGAGGCAGCGGCTAACACCTTGCTACCATCTGCAGAAAGAATCTGGGCGTAAATGTGCTGAGGAGTACGGTGAACAGACAAACGAGTCGCACCGAGCTCACGGATTTTAAAGCGCGTACTGCGCGCTCTACGATTTCTTGCTTCTTTTTTTGCGCTCATAGTCTTACCTATTTCTTCTTGGCCTCTTTACGCCTTACATTCTCGTCAGAATAACGAACACCTTTACCTTTGTAAGGCTCTGGCGGACGATAGGCTCGAATTTCTGCCGCTACCTGTCCCAGT
>JBFKTM010000527.1:0-3115 GCA_041636295.1 Oleiphilaceae bacterium | reverse complement strand
TCTTTCACAGAAATACAAAGTGGGTGTACGGAGTCTGGCGCGCTGGAACAATATGGCACCAACAGATCCACTCAAGCCCGGTATAAAGCTAGTTATCTGGACTCAAACACCTGTCAATATTACGTCTTTCAATGCTGCCCCACCTGAACGCTCTCAGATACGTAAAATTGGCTATAAAGTACGCACAGGAGATTCATTAGCCAGGATTGCTGGTAAATTTAACGTATCAGTGAAAGATATTGTTACCTGGAACAATATCAATCCCCAAAAATACCTCAAGCCAGGACAAAAACTAAAACTATACGTCGATGTAACCAACGGCTCTTAACTTTTGTTGGAAAGCACCGTTAAACACATATTCGTTTGTTGGCAAAAATGTCGGAAACCATTGAAATAATTATCATTAAGTGACCTATTGCTCTTTCCAAGGTCAGCATATAAAAAACCAATCGGGTTTTTATTGGCTTTAACCGGTGAAATGAAGAAATTTTTAGTCCCCGTTACAGCGATATAATCAGGCGTCAGAGCCCCACTCAACGCTTTAAAATTGGCATGACCTATCCACGCAGGAGTTCCTTTGGAAAAAAGCTGAAAGAGAAATCCCGAGCGGTTTTTAACAAACTCAAATTTAAATTTGCTTCTCCACTCTTCTGTGCCTTCACCCAGTACGTATTTTGCCGAGATAGTTTCTCGATTGCGGTCAAAAATGGCCAGACAAACGCGCTCTAATCCAACTCCGCGATGGAGCCCTTCCAGCACCATTTGAAACAATGCATTCATATCAAAGCCCTCTACCATCATAGCAGTCAGCTCTTGTAAAATTTGGAGTTGCAGCTGAGGATTTGGCTCATGCTCGACCGCACTGTTCTCACCGGCATTAACAGACGAGCCAACAGACTTAGACGCGGGGATCATATTGACTAACGCTTCGCTACCATAATTGGCGGCTACTTCGGCAGCCTCATTAGCACTTTCACGGAGCATTCGGTGAACATCGCCAATGCTACCGCCATTAAAAGTGGCGATTTTTTTAACAAGTGCCTTCATTTCTGCGGAATCCCAGCCTTTTTTTGACGCTTGACTCACCTCCTCCCCGATTAAAACGGCCTCCGCTTTTCGTGACATTTTGGGCGTTGGCTGTAGTGATTCCTGCAGCACACTACCGAGCCGCCAATTTTTCACAAGCGCCAAAGATAATCGTTTAAAACTTACACCAATTACCTTCTCGGCAATTCGGTCCTTTTCATTATCGGTGGCATTCCCGTCAGTCAACTCATTTAACTCAGCCACCTCGCTTTCTTCACTCGCTAAAACAAGCATTTCTGCCAAATGTAACAGTAACGCCGCTACAAAGACCTCCTCCTTACCCTCTGCTGACATTTTATTGCAGATATTTCTCGCCTGAATCGCTGCGTGTAGCGCATCAGCCATAATTTCCAGCAACCGGGTAGATGGATGATCTTTAAGAATCGTCTCTAACACCTTGATCGAAATACAGATTGTTTTAATGGTGTTAAAGCCAATATTCAATATTGATCGACTTACCGTCGTTACCGGGTACCCCGTAGGATTAAAATGAACGGTATTAGCAACCTTTAAAACCTGCGTAGTCAGCGAGGCGTCTTTTAGAATCACCTCTGCAAGCTGATTGGCCGAAGTTTCATCTGACGATGTCAGTTCATTTAACTCCGACAATATGGATGTAAGAACCACGCCCTCTTCACCGTCAAGTCGTTCCAGCCACGCGGTCAGCCCTTTTTTTTCCACTGTATCCCCCACAGATCACATTGAATATGTGATTTTTTAAAATTTATTAACTTTAATATAGCTAATGTTCCTGATAAGGTATTGATCGTGGGCGTTTTATTTAAAAAAACAATAATTATCGAGTTCAAATGGAATTTTTTACTAAGCAGTTTACTAAATATTTATCGTTGCTTATCCTGGTTCTTTGCCCTTATCTCTTTTCACTGCCTGCGTTTTCTCAGGAGATTAACCAGAGTCACGGATACGCTCTATACGGTGACTTAAAATACCCTCCAGGCTTTACCCACTTCAGCTATGTAAACCCTAACGCACCGAAAGGTGGCAAGATTAGACTCATGGGGTTTGGTACATTTGATACACTAAACCCTTATACCCTTAAAGGCATAAGTCCCATCAACAGCCCAGGTCAGTTTATGTACGGGTTCTCGGAAGAGACTGACTCGTTATTAGTCGGCACTGAAGGAATCAGACGATCTGGAGATGAGCCACAGTCAGCTTATGGATTAATCGCTGAATCAATAAGCTATCCAAAAGACCTGTCATGGGTCATTTTTAAGATTAGACCAGAGGCAAAATTTCAGGATGGGCATCCAATTGACGCTGACGATATTATTTTTTCCTGGCAGACACTAATTAAGCAGGGGCACCCTCAATTTAGACAGAATCTAAAAGGGGTATCATCCGTTTTAAAAATCGATAATCAATCAGTCAAAGTAGTGTTCAAACAACCCGATTCAGGCGCAGACCTATTACGCGTCGGTGAAATGCCAGTGCTGCCAGAGCACTACTGGAAAGACAAGAATTTTGCTGAAACCACACTGACCCCACCAGTGATTAGCGGCCCCTACAAGATCACCACCGTCGATGCGGGAAAGTCATTAACCCTCGAAAGAGACAAATCTTACTGGGGAAAAGATCTACCGGTTAATAAGGGGCGTTATAACTTTGACTCTGTTCAGTTTGATTTTTATCGCGACCAAACTATCGCTTTCGAAGCGTTTAAAAGCGGTGAGTTTGATGCCTTTATCGACTACACTGCTAAAAACTGGGCGGCAGGATATAACTTCCCCGCATTAAGTAATCATCAGGTTGTTAAAGAGGAGATCCCCCACCAGATCCCCTCAGGGACGCAAGGTCTGTTTTTTAATACACGAAAACCTGTATTTAGCTCAGTTAAAGTACGAGAAGCCATTTCTCTGCTATTTGATTTCGAGTGGATGAATCGTAATATATTCCACAATGCTTACACTAGAAATAAGTCTTATTTTCCCAACTCCGACTACGATTCATCGAACAGCAGACCCGATGACACGGAACAGGCACTTCTGAAGCCGTTTTCTGACACCCT
>JBFKTM010000526.1:0-3117 GCA_041636295.1 Oleiphilaceae bacterium | reverse complement strand
CCAGATCTCGAATTGTTCTGATAAACGGAGGTAGATCCTGATAGATAACCGAAGGGACTTTTGCACTCTTGATTTTTTCTTCAACCGATACCCAGAGCCGCTCAAGAAAATCGATATCTGACTTTAGCTCGTCCTCACCAGCGCCATCGGTCACAGTACGGATTATATAGCCCGCCGGCTGTGCCTCACTATCATTTCGATAGCCTTCAACAAGGTTCTTTAGTCGTTCCCGTTCCTCGTCATCTTCAATTCGCAAAGAAATACCAACATGATCCATACCCGGCATATAGACCAGATATCGTGAAGGAACAGAGAGTTGTGTCGTCAATCGAGCCCCCTTGGTACCAATGGGGTCTTTAGTCACTTGAACGACCAGTGACTGCCCCTCTCTTAACAGGGAGCTAATCTCCGGTACTGCTTTTGGCTGGCCATTATTGCTGGCTTCGTCTTGCTTGTCCGGGCGATAGATATCGGAGGCATGAATAAACGCGGCTCGCTCCAAACCAATATCCACAAATGCCGCTTCCATGCCAGGCAGTACTCTAACAACCTTGCCCTTGTAGATATTACCAACAATTCCACGACGCCCTGAGCGTTCGATATACACCTCTTGTAACATCCCGTTTTCAACCAGTGCGACACGGGTTTCCACAGGTGTTACATTAATAAGTATCTCTTCGCTCATACGCTATCTCTCACATCTCTGCTTTTGTTATTTGCCAGGTCGCAATACCCACCTTTTTTAGCATTTCGCCGACTTCTGCCAATGGCAGTCCAACCACCGCGCTGTAACTACCATCAATACGCTCAACCAACAGCGCACCAAACCCCTGAATACCGTATGAACCGGCTTTATCCTGAGGTTCGCCACTGTGCCAGTAAGCAGCAATTTGCTGTTCATCGACCGGTTTAAAATAGACATCTGTCGTGACAACCTGACAGTCTATTGCTGGAGAGGAATTACTACCGGCATCTCCCACCAACAGGCATACCGATGTCATGACTTGGTGTGCTCTCCCGGATAATCTCTTTAGCATCGCCTCCGCAGCGTGAAAATTGGCGGGTTTACCCAATATCTCACCATCAATAATGACACTGGTATCTGACCCTATAATCGCCACGGCATTGTCATGCCGCTGATTTGACCAACAGGCTTTTGCTTTTTCTTCAGCCATTCGCCTGACATAGTCTAACGGCGACTCATCGACCTCAGGCGTTTCATCAATATCTACCGCCTCTACATCAAATTCAACGCCAATTTGCCTGAGCAGTTCATGTCGACGAGGTGAGGCAGAGGCCAGAATCAATCTCATAGTCATCTCGCCCTATCTGAATTTTATAACGAGTTTATCAATTAAGAGATAGACAACAGGCCAGATGATCGCACTAGATAGAGCAGGTATTAGATACCCCATCCCTGAAACAGGATTCCCTGTTACATTACGGATAAAATGACCAATCATCAGATGTATACCCACTACCAGAAAAACAGTAAATGACTGCTGTATTAGCGGAAAAAGTTTGATTCGTTGGTGCATGGTTAATATCAGATATGCCACAACCGCAAGCGACAAGGCATTCACCCCTAGCAGTCCGCCTTCGAGCACATCTAATAACAACCCCATTAGCCAGGCAACAACCACCCCCACCTGACCAGGCACTTTGATGACCCAATAAATAACAACAATGGCGACCCACTCTGGCCGCATATATGCCACAGCATGGGGCAATACCAACACACTGAAGACAAATGCCACAATAAAGCTGACGACAATAAAAAAGATACTCGCTCGGGCAGCCCCCATTATTGCGCTCCCCCCTCTTTCGATTCAGAGTTATCCTTTATTTCGGTATTGTCCTTCAAAGACTCCACTAAGCGCTTTCGATCGGTTTCATCCTGCTTGGCAACCAGTAGCACCAAACGACTACGATTCAGTTGCGCTTTAGGCATAGCGGTAAGACGAGCAAATGGTTTTCCAGGATCATGTTGTACCACCGAGACTTCCGCCACAGGGTAACCAGGAGGGAAACGCCCCCCCAGACCGGAGGTCACAAGCAAGTCTCCTACTTTAATATCAGCGGTGTCTGGTACATTGGCCAGCTCAAGTTGATCAAAAGCACCGGTCCCCAAAGCGATTGCCCGTACACCGTTACGATTAACCTGTACTGGCACCGCATGACTATTATCGGATATCAGCAACACCCGGCAGGTGAACTCACTGACCTCAATGACTTGCCCTACCAGACCATGAGAATCCAATACTGCCTGACCAACAAATACGCCATCAATGCTGCCCTTATTAACCAACACTTGGTGACTAAAGGGGTCTGGACTGACACCGATAAGCTCAGCCACCTGTACCGTCTCATCAACAACACCCGATGCATTTAACAGCTCTCTCAGCCGACCATTCTCAGCCATAATAAATGCAAACTTCTGGGCCTTGCGTTCAAGCACCAGCATTCTCGCCTGCATGGCATCAACATCTTCACTGATTTGCTCTCGGGAGGTGGTAACATCGTCAATCCAGTCAACGACACCCCTCGGCAAATTGCTCAACCACTGGACAGGCGTCAATGCAGAGCTTAACGCGTGCCTCACCTTATCAAGGTAATCAAAACGGTCATCGACCACAATAAGTGCGCAGGAAAGCAGTGCCACCAGCAGCAGCCGATAGCCTAAGTAAGGCCCCTGAACAAAGATCGTCTTAATTTAAGGCTCCTTTCCACACGAGTAATTAACTAAACACAGGCTAGTAATAGCACCACACCTCAAATGATTCGTAAAATTGGTGCTATAAACGGCAAAAAGCCAGACCGTCGATGCCTGGCTTTTCATTTTAACCGAATACACTTAATCTAACGGAAACAGACCGGCGTCATTCTTATCAATCAACTCCAAAGCCTTGCCGCCTCCACGAGCAACACAGGTCAGTGGATCTTCTGCCACTATGACCGGCAACCCTGTCTCTTCACTTAACAGGCGATCCAGCCCTCGCAATAGAGAACCACCGCCCGTTAGCACGATGCCACGTTCGGCAATATCGGAGGCCAGCTCTGGTGGAGACTGTTCCAGCGCACTTTTAACGGCCTGAACAATAGCGGCCAATGACTCCT
>JBFKTM010000525.1:0-3118 GCA_041636295.1 Oleiphilaceae bacterium | reverse complement strand
GTATCACCGGCATTAACAGTACCGCCAATAATACGAGCGACCGCATTGGAGTTCAGTTCTCCGTAGGAACCTGCCACCGTTGCCCCAGTACTAAAGAGTGTCTCAAAAGCAAGTCCGTCCGCTTGTACTATCGCGATAGAGGCCGCATCGGCGGTAATGTTGTCCCGTGCCTGCAGCTCAGAACCACTGACTACCACCTCTGCATTTGCGTCGGCCCGTCCTTCCGCCGCATCAAGACCAACCACAAAACCCAGCGAAGCATCAACTATCCTGGCAGTGGTCGCAGCGGCCCCCTCTTGAAACGAGGTATCGGCAATCGCTTTGGCATCAAAAGTAATATTACCGGCCTTTAACGTCGCACCATCAACATCAATCGTGGCGGAAGCGGATTCAGTGGAACTGTAAGGGGCAGCGAAGCCATCACGGATATCACGGTCCCGCGCGATAATATTAATATTACCCGCATCATCCAAAACAATGGCATTGGCGTTGGACTGTAGCCCATCATTCACATTAACGATCTGGGTAAAGGTTAACTCATCCTGGGAGATGTCATACTCGGCCCCTGAATAAATCCCCGCTCCGGCATTGATATCGATCGTTTTACTCAGTAGGTTGATATCACCCGCCGCGTTAATCCGGCCATCGATGACAATCGAGCCTTCCGCCAGTTCAGCTGAATAGTCATCAATGGTGCCTAGCATGCTGGAGCCGGTATCATTCCAGATGTTGTTCATCACATCCGAAGTAGGGGTTCCCAGCGTCAGCGCTCCAACATTAATCGTCCCAGAGCTTCCCACCATAATGCCGTTGGGATTGAGGAAATAGACATGACCACCCACCGTATTATTCTTGATGCCATTCAGTGCACCATTAAGATAGGAGCGGTTATCGTAGACCAGGTTCACCACGTTATCTGCCGCCCCAAACTGCAGATTAACCGTATCCCCGGCATCAATATCAAATTGAGAGTATTTATGTAGCGCGGTTGACCCCACCACCTTACCGCCACTGACATCCCAGACATTAGCAACCGATGTATCGACCACCGTTGCTGGACTATCCTTTGGCGTAATGGTAGTAGCGGCCAACAGTGCCGGCGACCACGTTAAAGACAACGTCAATGTCCATACAATAACTCTGTTGAGCGTGCTAGCGGTTCTTATATCGGCAATGGTATTCATACGCGTCCCTACGAAAAAGTAATGGCCTTGCATTTATAAATAAGTGATTCAGTGCACGCCTATCAAAAAAAGGCAAAAAAGGGCTATCCACCTTAGAGTTTTATTATTATCAGTGGTTTGAAATGGGCATAAAGCAAGTTAACATCATACCTGCGGCTCAACATTTTGAGTACTTGCATTAATGACAGGCCGTTCTTGTTTTCGGGAAATTATAAACCGAGGCATAAAGAATGAATTCATTCAAAAGTATGAATAACACACCAGGCTTGCCTGATAGAGTAATGCTTTAAAACAATATCATTAGGGATATGAAATTGTGAAAATCCTTATAATTGATGATCACCCACTCTTTATGGATGGCGTCAGTCAGGTGCTCATGCAACTTGCAGATGATGTCACTATTTCGAAAGTGATGTCTATCAGCGATGCTATTAGGTTGTTAGAGTCACAACCAGATTTCGACCTGATATTGCTGGATCTGACACTGCCGGGGGTCGATGGTTTTTCTTTTTTACACCGTTTTTCGGCTGAGGAGTACTGTATACCAGTGATTGTTGTATCGGCGGAAGAACAGTTAGGCTTAATTCGACGCGCTTTGGATGCCAATGTGATGGGTTTTGTTCCCAAGTCGTTTAACGCATGCCAAATGTTAGCTGCCTTCAAAGACGTACTGGAAGGAAACCACTTTATTCCAGAGTCAATCAAGGACTCACTACATCGAATAGCTGCACCGAACAAGTTAAATAAATTGCCTCTCCATATACAGAAAAGTGGAATTAGCTCAAAACAATATGAAGTACTGCAGCTTATCGCCAAAGGCTATTCGAATCTAACCATAGCAGAATTACTCAACCGTACTGAGCATACGGTAAAATCACATGTTGCGGCGCTCTTTCAAATAATGGGCGTGAAAAACCGAACTGAATGTGTAGAGATGGCAAGAAAGTATGGGCTTGTGGAATGAACAAATAGAACTAACTTGTACAAACCAGGTGTATTAGCCCCTTTTTTAATCTGAGACTGACGGCTCCTTACACAAATGATCTAACATCATCCTGATTTTTGCCTGCTGCACAGGCTTATGCAATACCCGAACGCCTGACGCCTTGAATTGCCGAACGTTATCTACAGACGTATCGCCTGTCACCATCAATACAGGCACCCGTTTTGAATAGGCAGCCTCTATATGCTTAACCAGATCAAGCCCAGTATTCTGGTCAGCAAAGCGATAGTCGGTAACCAAGGCATCAGGTAACGTCTCTTCGCTTTCAATTTGCCTGACGGCTGACTCAAATGAATCTGCCGTCAGCACTCGGCACCCCCATTTTTGCAGCATCATTTGCATGGCTTGCCTCACTTCTGCTTCATCATCCGCAACCAGAATACACTTTCCTTCAAGAGAGTGATTCGCAGCGTAGACCGCATACTCAAGCGCACGGTTTGCCGGGGCCTCTTGGCCAAGCGCCAAGGTCAAAGAAAATACGGACCCTTTATTGATTGTTGAGTTCACCGATATGTCGTGGCCCATTAACTTACAAAGACGATGAACAATTGAAAGACCTAATCCCAACCCAACTCGGCCATTAATAACAGGTATTTTTAATTGCGTGAACTCATTGAATATCTCATCAATGCTTTCCTCTGGTATTCCCACTCCCGTATCCCAAACCTGAATCAGTGCACTCCCGCTTCGTTTTCGAACACTTAACAAAACACTTCCCTGTTCAGTATAGCGAAGTGCATTACTGAGCAAGTTTCGCAATACTCTTTCCAACCATAAAGGATCTGTTTGAACACAAATATCATTGGCACGAACTCTCAATCTGATATTTTTCTCTTTAGCCAAGACAGAGAATTCATCGGCAATTTTTAACATCATGGTTTTTGCCGATACTGACTGAACCTGAAAATCAATGGCATCAGCATCCATTTTT
>JBFKTM010000524.1:0-3118 GCA_041636295.1 Oleiphilaceae bacterium | reverse complement strand
GGTAGTAGACGACTCAGCCTTAATGCGCCGGCAATTAAGGATGGTTTTAGAGTCAGATAACAACTTTATAATTCGCACAGCTAGAAACGGAAAAGAAGCTATTGAGGAAAACTTGAGTTTTGAACCAGACGTAATAACCCTTGACATAAACATGCCTGAGATGGATGGCATAACCGCATTGTCACACTTAATGGTTTCTCGTAAAGTGCCGGTGGTTATGGTTTCTTCTTTGACCGAGAAAGGGGCGCTAGCAACGTTTGAAGCGCTCGCATTAGGCGCGGTTGATTATATTGCTAAGCCAGGGGGCACCATTTCACTCTCTATTGACGAAGTCGCGCCCACTTTAATAGAAAAGGTTAAAGCGGCCGCGGGAGCTAACATTCGTTCAAAGTTGTCACAGATAGAATCCAGTAAAAGTAGTAAAATACCACGGTCCCCCGATGTTAAATTACCCACGAGTTTACCCAGCAAACAGGCTTCTTCCGAGCGCATTATACTGATGGGCGTATCGACTGGCGGGCCAGGCACTGTGGAAGAAATTATCAGGAACCTGAGACCTGACTTTTCTACTCCTATAGTAATTGCCCAGCACATGCCAGGATCATTTACTCAAGCATTCGCGCAGCGTCTTGACAGACATTATGATTTTCAAATTCAAGAGGTTTCACGACCGGTCCCTATTGAGCCCAATAATATTTATATTGCACGAGGTGGCGCTGACATAATTGTCGCCTCTCGTGGGGGAAGGCCGGTTCTCCTATCTCGGCCGGAATCTAAGGAACACCTTTGGCATCCCTCAATAGAGCTGTTAGGCAGGACAACTTTGGAGCATTACGTCGCTGAAAAAATTATAGCCGTTATGTTAACTGGCATGGGTTACGATGGGGCCGATGCTTTTGCTGAGATTAAAAAGCATGGGGGAAAAACAATTGCCGAGTCTGAAGACTCCGCGATTGTTTTTGGCATGCCGAAAGAGTTGATTGAGAGAGATGGAGCAACCAAGATTCTTCATGCCCAACAAATTGCAAAACAGTTAGAGACTTGGACCTTATGAAATCTTTCTACCATAGCTATCAAAGCCCATTACGTCAAAATCAAAGTACAAGTGGTAATCCTGACATTTCGCAAGTTGACGCTAACGAGCGGACAACCGATGCCCAAAAAACAGAGTCTATAGAAGAGCTCAAAAAGCTCGCTACAAAGTCTGCTGGTCTTAAAAAGCAAAGTGCCGTACTTCAATTGTGTGATATTGGGAACCAAGATGCATTTGATGCTCTACTAACTATGCTAGCAAGTGAGGACGTGCCTCTTAGAAATCTTGTAATTGAACTTTTAGCTGAGCACCCACTGCTATGCGAAGCTCATTTGGACAGACTTACTCAGCACCCAAACTGCGATGTTCGAATTTTCGCGATGAACATACTTTCTCAAGTCACGCATGACGACGTCGAATATTGGATTTTAAAAGCTCTAGATCAAGAGAGGGATGTAAACGTATGCGCAGCAGCCTTAGAGGCTTTGGATGCAATTGCAACTCAAAATAGTGAGCAAGCGATAAGAGATATAAAGGCAAGGTTTGCAGAACATGAGTTCATTCAGTTTTCCGCAGATGATCTTTTAGACAAGATCATGGAAAGATAACTTTTGAAAATAAAACCGATATCAGACAGTGAGTTTATGAGGTTTGCCGACTATTTTTACCGTAAGACTGGTATTAGGTTTGAAAACTCCAAACGTTATTTTGTGGACAAAAGGATAAGTGAACGGATTAAAAATACGAATTGTGCTTCGTTTAACGAATATTTTATTACATTAAGGTACGACACTACCGGAAAAGAGCTGCAAGAAATCACAAACTTAATGACAGTGAATGAAACGTATTTTTTTCGAGAGGACTACCAGTTTCGCTCATTAGTGGAACAGATGTTACCAGAAGTCATAGCTAAAAAACAGAAAGGGCAGACGATCCGAATATGGTCCATCCCCTCATCGACAGGTGAAGAAGCATACAGCATTGGTATTTATATCAGTGAGTATTGGAAAGATCTAGAACATTGGGATGTGGAGATAATCTCATCTGATATCGACACGATAGTGTTAGAAAAAGCTAAAAAAGGTATTTATGGAGATCGTGCAGTCGCCAATATACCTGAAACGCTTCGAGAGAAGTATTTTATAAAATTGGGTAATGATCGTTATTTAGTAATGAAAGAGTTAAGAGACGCTATTACATTTAATCAAGTTAACTTGGTAGACAGCGGTGCTACTCAGGATTTTAATAAAATGGATATTATATTTTGTAGGAACTTACTAATATATTTCGATAATGTTTCAAGACGAAAGGCTGCGGCAACACTCTACAACGCCCTTAATGAAAATGGGTTTCTTTGTCTCGGTCATGCTGAGTCTATGAGCCGAATCTCATCGCTTTTTATGATAAGAGGTTTATCTGACTGTATCGTTTATCAAAAGGTGACCGAGTGAGTAACAATATTTTAGTTATTGATGACGCATCCACCGTCCGACTTTTTTACCGGTCCGCGCTTTCGTCCATCAACTGTGCAGTTGCGGAGGCTTATAATGGAGCGGAGGCTCTGGAATTGCTCTACAAAGCAGAGCAACAGTTTAACTTGATTTTGCTTGATATCAATATGCCTCAGATGGATGGTTATGAATTTCTTAAGATATACCGTGACTCTGAACTTTATCAGGCTCCTGTCATAATGATATCTACTGAAGCAAGAGAAAATGATGCAATCCGGGCTTATGAGGCTGGAGCAAACTTATATTTAGTTAAACCTGTAACTACAGAAATACTTGTAACAGTTGCGTCATTGTTAACTAATAACCGAGTTCAGTCATGAAGAGCCTAATTGCACAATTTGTAGAGGAGTCCCGCGATTTTTTGCAGGTAATTAGTGACACCTTATTACAACTTGAACAAAACTCAAGCAATCAGCTTGTCATAGATGAGCTCTTTCGGGCTGTGCATACTCTCAAGGGTAATAGTGGTTTATTCGATTTTCCGGTAATGACACAGCTGCTGCATGCCGGGGAAGATGTCATGGTTCGGGTCAGAAACGGAGAACTAGAGTTTGACTCTTCATTAGCAGATACT
>JBFKTM010000523.1:0-3119 GCA_041636295.1 Oleiphilaceae bacterium | reverse complement strand
CAATTTCTTACAATTTAGTGATAATTAACATTATAACCGGTCGCATCGTTTGATATCGCCTGCCTTCACCTCACAACGCCCTCTTAATCAACCAGTTACTGAACGATAACGCCCCTGATAAATTGTAAGCATCCGTGACGATTCGTCACTGCCACTATATAAACGGCCCTTTTCTGGTTAAGTCGCCCCCATCAGAGTTGAAGAAAACCGACTCTGCAATATATTCATAGGAGTACCGACGCAGTTACCAAGTATAAAAATCAGGGAACGATCATGCGAGAACAGGTCACTCATCACTTGCTCATCACCTACCCTTTTACCGCAGACAACACTCTCGTCGTGGTTACCGGATTTTTTCAGCAGTACGGCTTCCATATTCTTTCGATCGAACAACAGGTGTCGCCAGAAGAGTCGGTGGCCTTTATGCGCATCGACCTGCAGTCATCCTCTCCGCAGCTCACCGATGAGTTGCTGCAACAACGATTTCAGGAGGAGGTGGCCCTTCGCTATAAGATGCAGTGGCAACTGCACCGGCTTGACCAGCCTAAAAATATCGCCATCTTCGTCTCCAAACACGACCATGTACTGCTCGATCTGTTAAAACGCTACAAACAGGGCCGGTTACACGCCAATATCCTCTGTGTGATCAGCAACCACCCCGATTTAAGAGATGAAGTGGAAACCGTAGCCGGGCTGCCATTTTATGAAATACCGGTCTCGCCAGAACACAAACATCAGGCGGAACAAGAGGTTTTGGCCCTGCTGGGTAACGAGCCTGACCTGATTGTACTTGCCCGCTATATGCAGGTGCTGAGTGCCGATTTTGTCAACAGATTTCCCAACAGAATTCTTAATATCCACCACTCATTTCTACCTGCCTTTGCGGGGGCCAACCCTTATCAGAAGGCCTACGCCAGGGGCGTCAAACTGATTGGTGCGACCGCACACTATGTCACCAGCGAGCTGGATCAGGGGCCGATCGTTGAGCAGGACGCCATTCGTGTGTCACACCGCTATGCCACCGCCGATCTCAAGGATATTGGTAGTGACCTGGAGTGCAATGTGCTGGCGCGAGCGGTGCGCTGGCACCTGGAAGACCGGATTATTGTTCACGGCAACAAGACCACCATTTTCTACAGCTGACGCTATTACCCTGTTCTCTCCAGCAATATTTTTTATCGCTGTTTCTCCCACCACGCCCAATCGGAACTACACTTACCTAACGAGCACACTCTCACAAACGCCATCTGGTTTTTTCTATGAATCAGGAAGAGCACACCCTGGTACTTGAGGCCTGTCGACAGTTCGATAACAAAGCAGATCGGCTGCTGGATATACTCTGGGCGATACAAAATGCACATGGGCATATTAGCCCTGAAGCGATGGAGCTGATCGCTCGGCAGACCGGCTGCCACCGGGTGAATGTAGAGGGGGTGGTTACCTTTTACGCCTTTTTCGAAACGGTTCCGCAAGGCCGGTTTATTATTCGCCTCTGCGAAGACATTATTGACCGTCATGCGGGTATGCGCGCCATTCAACAGACCTTTGAAGCAGCACTAAACATCAAAACCGGCGAAACCTCAGCCGATGGTCTGTTCTCACTGCATCTCACCCCTTGCATCGGCATGTCGGATCAGGCACCCGCAGCGCTGATCAATGAGGTCGTGATCACCCGTCTATCGCCCTCAAAGGTTAAAAATATCGTCCGCACGTTGCGTAAAAATCAGGATCTAACGCTGCTCCCCTACCGTAGCGGTGATGGTAACAATAGCCATCCACTGATCGGCTCTATGGTTAAAAACAACATTCGACAGGCCGGCATGCTGCTCTCCAGCCACAACCAAGAACAGGGGCTGGCAGCAATATACAGGCTCACACCTGTCGCCGTACTCGACCAAGTGCGCCAATCAGGGCTACGTGGACGCGGTGGTGCCGGGTTTGCTACCGGTAAAAAATGGCAGCTGGCAACCACAACACCCGCCGCAGAGCGTTACGTTATCTGCAATGCCGATGAGGGCGAACCGGGGACATTTAAGGATCGGGTGCTGCTGACTGAAAAGGCCGACTTACTGTTTGAAGGCATGACGCTGGCCGCCTATGCCATTGGGGCACGCCACGGCATTCTCTATTTGCGGGGCGAGTATCGCTACTTGCGCCCCTACCTTGAGGCGGTGCTTGCGCAACGCAGGGAAAACGGTTTACTGGGGGATCGAATTCCCGGTTATCAGGGATCAACCTTCGCATTCGATATTCGTATTCAGTTAGGTGCCGGTGCTTATATTTGCGGGGAAGAAAGCTCGTTAATCAGCTCATGTGAAGGTCGCCGTGGTGAACCGAAGAACCGCCCGCCTTTCCCGGTGGAATCGGGCTATATGGGCTACCCTACCGTGGTCAACAATGTTGAAACACTCTGCAACGTGCCACTCATCGTCACCCATGGAGCCGACTGGTTTACGGCCATAGGTACACAACAGAGTACCGGCACCAAGCTACTCTCCATCTGCGGTGATTGTGCCCGCCCGGGTATTTACGAACTCCCCATGGGGGTCACTGTCAGATCAGCACTTACCATGGCCGGGGCTAGCGATGCGGCAGCCGTTCAGGTCGGCGGGGCCAGTGGCGAGATGATTGGCCGCACAGAGTTTGATCGAACACTCTGTTTCGAAGACTTGCCAACCGCCGGAGCCCTGATGGTGTTCTCGGAAAACCGGAATATTCTGGAGATTGTCGACTACTTCCTGCACTTCTTTGTAGAGGAGAGTTGCGGTTATTGCACCCCCTGTAGAGTAGGTAATGTCTTTTTGAAAAAGGGCATCGAAAAGATTATGCAAGGACAAGCCGAACGGGTGGATATCGAACACCTGAAAGACCTGGGCAAAACCATCATCGCGACGAGCCGCTGCGGTCTTGGCCATACTTCACCCAAGCCGTTTCTCTCATCATTAAAGCGCTTTCCGATGGTTTATGCCGCCTTGCTGAAAGAGCACCCCGATGGGCTGCAGGCGGGTTTCAACATTCAGCAGGCACTCGATGAAGCCAGAGTAATCGCCAAACGCCGGTCACTGATCTATGACCCGGGGTATGGGGATGAGGGGTAGAAAGGTTGAAGGTTGAAGGTT
>JBFKTM010000522.1:0-3121 GCA_041636295.1 Oleiphilaceae bacterium | reverse complement strand
GCTGTGGCTGAAAGGGCCGAAACGGTCATCGATCTAGCGCCTGCTTCCCATGCGGTAACCTCGCCTAATCAGCGGACAGTGGCTGGCGCAGAACTAGGGCTGGCCTAGATGTGGTTTGATCCTGCGATCTGGTTAACGTCACTGCAGCTGTTTTTCAAATCTGGGGGCTGGGTTCTATTGCTACTAGCCGCAATAGCGTTGCTGATGTTTAGCCTGTTACTGGAGCGTTGCTGGTTCCGATGGTATGGGTTTCCCAAACGACAACGATCATTACAGGCGAGTTTTTCACCCCGTGAATTGGTCATCGAATGCGGCGAGTTAATGCAGGCGCTACAGCTATCAATGGAACTTATTAAAACGCTTATTGCGCTTTGTCCACTGGTGGGGTTATTGGGCACGGTCACCGGTATGATTCAGGTGTTTGATATTCTGGCTTTCAATGGCACGGGAAATCCACGGCTAATGTCAGCCGGTGTTGCTAAGGCGACGATTCCAACCATGGCTGGTTTGGTTTTAGCCGTGTTCGGTTTGTTGCTCTATAGCGGACTACAACGTTGGAGCCTGCTGCAGCTGGCTACCATCGCACAGATTCAACAGGGGCTCTGATATGAAAAGCCGGGTTAGCTTCGACTTGCCGAGTAGTGATTCCGATATCGACATGACGCCCATGCTCGATATCGTGTTCATCATGCTGATTTTTTTTATTGTCTCGACCACGTTTGTTAAAGATGCCGGGGTAACCATTAATCGGCCCGTGGCCAGTAGTGCAGAGCAACAAGAAGGTAGTGGTGTTAGTGTGATGGTCAGTGCTGATGGCCTGGTCTGGATAGATGGGCAGTCAACTGACCTAAGAATGA
This sequence comes from Oleiphilaceae bacterium, assembly GCA_041636295.1. Lineage (GTDB taxonomy): Bacteria > Pseudomonadota > Gammaproteobacteria > Pseudomonadales > Oleiphilaceae > Alkalimarinus. Next base: position 2,264 of record JBFKTM010000522.1, on the reverse strand, counting down.
TTCGGCCTAAATTAGAGCGGTTGAAAGTTGAACAACCTGAGTTAGGTATTCTGGTGCAAGCCGATGAAAATGCCAAAACAGGGCTATTAATAAAAGTAATTGATCAAATTAAACTCGCCGGTATCGAGCAGCTGATGGTGGCAACTAAACCGGTTAGCTCGACACCAGGGCTTGATTAATCATGCGAGTATTTTGGTTTAGCTTGCCGGCACTCATTGTAGTCACTGCCTTGTTTTTGTTTATGGCCCAACTGACCTTGCCCGGCAAGCGCTATCAAACTGATGACCGAGCCGCATTAAGCCAGAATATATTGCGGTTACGCTTCGATAGTGAGGTTCAACTGCGTGAGCGACGGTTACTACCCCCCCCTCCGCCAGACCCGCAAACGGATGTTAGTCGCGTGGAACAGAACATCCAGCCTCCATTAATGCAGCCACTGCCGGATGTGTCTGCAATGAATATAGACAGCCTCTCTTTCGAGGGGATGTCAGGTATTGTTAATACCCTACCTACCATTCCAACAGTAGCAGTACCGGCAGCGGTCTCTGCTGATTTATCGTTGGATCTGACACAGCGGCCTCATCAACGTATCAATCCACAGTATCCTCGACGCGCCTTGCAGCGCAAAGTAGAGGGGCATGTGGTTGTGGAGTTTATTGTGGATGCAATGGGGCAGGTAGAACCAGACTCCTTAGTGTTTGTTGAAGCGGTACCGGAAGGCACTTTTGAGCGAGCGGTGCGAAGCTCGCTGCTAAAGTGGCGATTTACCCCATTGATGCAAAATGGCAGTGGCGTTCGTTTTAAGTCCCGCCAGCGGTTCAAATTCAGTTTGGATAACTAATTAGAGCCATTTATCAGGAAGAACCCAACCTATGATTGTCTTGAGCTCTGTTAATGCTCGCGGTGTGATATTAGTGCTGCTGACCTTTTGCTGTAGTCTATCCCTCGATGCGGCAGAGCGTATTCGTCCGCAGGTTTACCAGCGTATTGTTGAAATACAGCAGTTATTGAACCCTGTAGCTAAAGAAAACACGCACTCGGTTAAGGGGGAGGCGGAGTCTCATGGGGTGGTAGATAGGATCAAAGTACAGTCGCTACTGGATCAGTTGCTTCAAATGAAGCTCAATAACTATGAACAGGCGTTGGCGTTACAATTTTCCGGGGGGATTGCGGTGATGCAAGAAGACTATGGCACCGCCTATCAACTTTATTTTCAAGTTTGGCAGTTGCAGTCGCTACCGGATATTCAACAAATCAACCTAGAAAAAACCTTAGCCCAGCTGGCTATGAATCGTGCTCAAACGGACGATCAGGTCACCGGTCAGGAGACCGTCCCGGTGCAGGCACAGTCCATTCCGCAATGGCAAATAGGCGTCAATCACCTGCTTAGTTGGATGAATGCGGTACAAGCCTATAATCAGCAGGCCAAGTCGGAACAGCAGGTAGCGATTACGGAACAGGATTATTACTTGTTAGCCCAAGGCTATGCCCATGTTGCGCAATGGAGCCATGCAGCTGAAGCGATTGAAACGGCCATTGAACAGAGTGAAGCGCGGCAGAAAAAGGTCGCACCGGAAAATTGGTATCGCCTGAATCTTATCGCCTGTCTAAAGCAGAATACCAAGTCGAGCAACCAAGCGGCGATAGCCGTTTTAAAAGTGATGGTGAAATACTACCCCCAGATGCGTTACTGGCGTCAACTGGCATCGCTTTATCAACAGACCGACGAATATGCTTTGGCTCTCACAGCCTTACATATGGCCTACTTGGAGGGAGTGATGACAAAACCGCATGACATTAAATGGCTCGCTCAGCTGATGATGCAACAAAAAAACTACTATCAGTCCGCCGATATCCTGCGCCAGGCGGTTAATGACCAACTGCTTCCGGCTGATATTTCCAATCTCACACAGCAAGCGGACGCCTGGTTAATGGCTCGGGAATATGTGCAGGCCAAATCGGTGTTAGTGCAGTTGGCCTCGCTGTCACAAAAGAAACAGATTCAGGAAAAAATTAAGTACGTCGATACCATGATAGCGGCGCGGCAATTGCTGTAGTAGGGCATACCTACAATGTAGGCCATGACAGCATTTACCGCGTTGGTTTGTTACAAACGTAGCTATATAGCTACACAAATCAGATAAACAGCCAGATCTCATTCCATGATTTTCGAACTGCTAATATAGCCGCTATCGACACCAAACCAGAATTCGAACATCGGTTCGTGATGGTGCATGTGTCGAATAGCGTCGCCCCCTTTACTT
>JBFKTM010000521.1:0-3126 GCA_041636295.1 Oleiphilaceae bacterium | reverse complement strand
TATCGGCAATGGTAACGAGGCCGCTATTGCCTCTACATTTGGGAAAATGTCAGATACCGGGGAGTAAGTATTTTTCGCCGCAAACTCAAAACATCCCAATTATGAGTGCGTGAAAAACACCGTCAATGAACAGAACTATGTCGCTGAATATGTGTTGAATGACTACCCCATCACCGATGCGGAGATCATGGAAAAAGGTGATAAAGCCTGGGATAACATGCTCAATACCATCAATATCTGCAAGTTCAACCTAGGCTTCGGTGCGATCGGCCTGTGTGAACACGCATTTTATGAAGCTATCGAACATGCTGCGAACCGCAATGTATATGGAAAATACGTTACTGACTTCCCTCATGTTAAACGTCTCTTTACTGATGCTTATGCGCGTCTTTGTGCAATGAAACTATTCGCAGAGCGGGCCACCGATTACATGCGAACAGCCTCAGCAGATGATCGTCGTTACCTGTTGTTCAATCCTATGGTGAAGATGAAAGTGACCTCTCAGGGAGAAGATGTCATTAACCATCTGTGGGATGTCATTGCTGCCAAAGGGTTTGAGAAAGAGCCCTTCTTTGAAATTGCAGCCCATGAAATTCGCATGTTGCCGAAGCTGGAAGGCACGGTGCACGTTAACATGGCACTGATCATTAAGTTCATGAAGAACTACTTCTTTAATCCTGCAGAGTTTGCTCCGGTACCCAGAAGAGATGATGCGGTAAACGATGACTTTCTGTTTAACCAGGGGCCAACCAAGGGGTTAAGCAAGGTTCAATTCCACGATTACAATATTGCATACAATAGTGTTGACCTGCCGAACGTTAGCGTGTTCAAAGAGCAGGTTGAGACTTTCAAAGTCTTCCTGATGAAAGCGACGCCCGATGAGCAGCAGTCGAAAGATATCGACTACTTGTTGGCTCTGGGAGACTGCTTCACGCTGGTTGCCTATGGCCAGCTGATTCTTGAAAATAAGCCAATCAAAGGCATTGATGATGACTTGGTTGATGAGATATTTGATTTTATGATTCGGGATTTCTCAAAATATGCCGTAAACATCCTGACCAAACCCAGTAACTCTGATGCCCAAAAAACCTATGCCAAGGAGTTGATTAAAACGCCCGTCCCCAATGCAAAGAGGTTTGAGAGGGTATGGCAGGAACAGGTTTACTCGTTAGTCGGTGAATATAAAATGAGGGATCAGGATTAACACTCTCATGTGTGGAGTCTGAGCTGCGACGGGGCTGTGGTTAAGTTGCCACGGCCCCGTTTTACTTCTCTTCTTAACCACCTGCCATAAAGCAGCTGTTATAAAGCCCCCATCTTGTTCAAATACGACTTGGCATGATCGATCGGTGGTAAATCGGTATCGGCATGCGCTGTTACGTTTACCAGCTGTTGGTAATAGGTGATGGCCTCTTTGGTTCGTTCTTTTGCCTCGGCAGCAAAGCCCGCGCTGTATAAGCTGTTAAGGCGATTGGGATTGCGTTTGAGAGAGATTTCATATTGCGCCAGTGCATCATCATAACGCTTTAGCGCTAATAGCATATCGGCATATAGTTCGTTCGCCGATACGACTTCCCCCGGTGTAATCGGGTGCTTTTCTGTCGATGCTTCGAGCTGCGCTGCACGCTGCATAGTCGTTAGCGCCTTGTTCTTTTCCCCTGACTGGTATTGCAACCAGGCGATTGCAGATTGCCGTTGTATCTCAATTTGAGTTGCCCAGTAAGCGGCAGAGGCGGGTAACTGGGCTTTTAACATAGCTAATTTATCGATGGCGGCCTGGGCCTGTGAGGTGTTGCCACTTCGAGCGGCACCCAAGGCTCGGGCAAAATAGGTGATGGCTTCCATCGCGGGGAATTTATCCCAAGGGTAGTTTTGCGGTGCTCTGGGCGCAATATCGGCAGCGGTGGCCCAGTCCTGGCGTTCTATCGCAATCCGTGCCGGAATCGCAGCCAGTGAATAGGCTGAGGCTCCATGGGCTTGGAAAGGCTCATTGATGCTCTGGATGGTATGTAAAACCTCGCTGGCTTTTTTATCCATACCCGTTTGTAGATAGGCATATACCAGGTAGTCCAAGGCATGGAGATAGTGCAGTGAAATGGTACCGTTTGCCGGGTTATTCAGGGCGGCTTTGGCTGATTTGATATTCGAATCGATGGTCTCTTGCCATAATCCTTCACGAATAAATATATGGGTCGGCATATGCAGTGCGTGAGGAACATCCGGTGCTATGCTCCCGTAATTTTTAGCGATCATTAAGGCTTTTTCCGCCAGCGGCGGATAGTCGTAGGCGTGGATGGTGTAGTGGTGGCCACCCGGGTGATCGGGCACTTCTTGCAATAGCTGTTGGGTGATGGCACCGGACTGTTTCTGTTTGGCATAGGTTTTATCACCCGGATTCACTGTGCCTAAATTAGCCAGTGCATAGATAGCTGCGGCCTCTATATCGTAGGGGAACTGCTGTCGAACCTCATTCCAGGCGTCGGCAAAACGGACTAAACGGGGTTTTTCGTTTTCGCTCCAGGTTCCTGAAAAGTACGCTTCGAGGGCGTAAATGTAGGCATTCTCCCGTTCGGTTTTTTCCCCGCGTTCTTTGGCTATCTGAAGCAACTGTTTACCGCGATTAAACGTCTCCTGATTAGGGGGATCGGACCACAGAGGGTGAATGAAGGTCATAGCCTCTCCCCAGTAGCCAATGGCACAGTCAGGGTCTGCATTGGTTGCGGCGATAAAGGCGGCTCTGGCTTCCGGGTAGGTCATGTGATGCAGTAGCGCAAGCCCGCGCTCAATGTGGGGCGCGGCGGACTTGTAACAGAAGACAGGGAGACGAACACTGCCCAGTTGTTCTGACGATTCTACCGTTGGTCGGGGGCTCTGTGTGGGGCTATCCTGTGGGGCTTCCGAAGGGAACTCGGGCGAGCTTGAGCAGGCAGCCAGTAGGGGAATGAACAGTATAGACCGGGTAGGGAACCATCTCATGATAACGCTCCTTTAGTCTGTGGAGAGTAAGTATAGATGACAAAATTCCGAATTCCACTTCATCCGTGACGCGGGCAGGTGCGCCTTAAAATAATACTTAAGCGAACGGTAATGAGCGCTTGTCTTACCGTTTAAAGCAGATTAAGTTAT
>JBFKTM010000520.1:0-3130 GCA_041636295.1 Oleiphilaceae bacterium | reverse complement strand
GGTTATCCAATCTATACATCTCATAAATGGGGGGCTGATGTCAGATTCACCTAGAGTTTACTCAATTAACTATAACCTTAGAAATGCCGAGGGGGTGACTGTTGATACCTCTGAGGGGGGCGAGCCACTTACCTTTCTCGAGGGGACCGGACAGGTAGTAAAAGGCATAGAGAAGGCGCTGGAAGGCCGAAAACCGGGAGATTTCTTAGATGTTACCGTGCCGCCGGCACTCGCTTATGGTGAGCATAACCCTGACTATGTTCAGATAGTGTCAAAATCGCTTTTTGACGGCGTTGAAAATGTTGTTGCAGGGATGAAATTCCAGACAAATACCGGTGAGCAGACTCAGGTGGTAAAGGTGGTATCGGTGCAAGGAGACTCCGTTACCGTAGATGCAAATCACCCACTTGCGGGGTTTACGCTCTATTTCGATATCGAGGTATTGGCGGTTCGAGAGGCGACAGAGGAAGAGGTTAGGCTGGGTTATCCGGTAAATAAAGAGTAGTCAGATGAGATAAAACAATGTGGAAAATTGTTTCTTACGATAATTTCATGTAAATTTTCAAACAGCATGTATAATTACTGTTAATACAAGGAAAAATTCGTATTTTTTGGCATCGTTGTTTTAAAAAGTATGGGCAGAATGTTAGGGACGATTTAAGCGTTATTCAGGAAGTTAACTATTCTAATAGTTAGCTTAATGTTATTGACCTGTTGAAATAAGAAAAAAGAGAATGGAAGTCGTAGAACAGAATGAATCGTGGCGCATCCTTATCGTAGAAGATGACGAGCGCCTTGCAGACCTTACTAAAGAGTACCTTGAAAGCAATGGGCTTGTCGTTTCGGTTGAGCCTAATGGTGCGCATGCAGTTGACCGCATTAAAAACGAAAAGCCTGACCTGGTTGTTCTCGATCTGATGCTACCCGGTGAAGACGGCCTTTCGATCTGCCGCAAGGTGCGACCGTATTATAACGGACCTATCCTGATGTTAACCGCGCGTACAGATGATCTTGATCAGGTGCTGGGCCTTGAGATGGGGGCTGATGACTACATGTCCAAGCCTGTCAGGCCGCGAGTTTTGTTGGCACGAATTCGGGCGCTGTTACGCCGAATCTCTGAGCAAGCGGCGTCTGAATCGTCGGGTGTTGAAAGTGCTAACGCAAATGGTGAAGAGCCGGTGCGCCTGGTGTTCAATAATCTGGTTGTTGACCGTTCTATGCGTGAAGCTTGGCTCAATGATGAAAGTATTGATCTAACCAGTGCTGAATTTGATTTGTTATGGTTGTTATCCAGTAATGCGGGTACCGTGCTTAGTCGTGAAGAAATTTTTACGGCATTAAGGGGTATTGAGTATGATGGACAGGATCGCTCGATAGATGTTCGGGTTTCAAGAATTCGACCAAAAATTGGTGATGATCCGGTGCACCCCAAGCGAATCAAAACTGTTCGTAGTAAAGGTTATCTATTTGTCAAAGAGGCGTAACAGCGTTTCTTGTCAATAGATAAATGCTGTTTCTATGTTGTTGTAGAAGTGTGCAATTTGCCCATAAGTAATAACAAGACACACGGGACCTGACCGCAGTGAACAGGCTTTTTCTAAGAGTGTTTGGCGGCTTGCTACTTACGTTGTTGGTGGTAGGCCTTTTTAGTTCATTTCTTTATAACGCTATTAATCTGGTTCGAAGCGAGCACTATCGAGCAGTTGCTGCTATGCCTGCATTCGATTGGTTGGCGAGTCAGAATAGCGCCTCGTTGACCTCTATTATTTCCAGGCTCTCTACTACCGGGGTGGGGGATATTAGTGTTAAGCCGAAGTCTGAATTCAATTTAACCGCTATTGAATCAGAGCGTTTAAGCTATGGTCAGGTGCTGGTCATTGAGCTGGATCATGGTTACCGGATCGCAAAGCAGCTTGAATTGCTCCCAGATCACGTTATTTCGGTTTGGCTCCCCAGTGTCTATACCGGTATTAATCAAATTTCGGGTCAAATTATTGTTGATCAACTTAATGCTGGCCGCACGGGAGTGCCTCCGAAAGTGGATCGAGACGCGGGTGAGGCTGAACTGTCACGCATATTTAATGCGAGTATTAGCCGTGTTGAAGGCCCGGACGAAGTGCTGCATGAGGATGTACTTGAGCGGTTGGTCAAGACCGGTCGCTATTTTTACCCCGGCAACGATAACGCTTCTGCTATCGCTTATTATCGACTTAATGATGGTGTCATCTACAGAGTTACATTTGCGGAACCTTTTAGTACGGTCTCGTGGTCGCTGATTATTGCTTTGAGTCTTATGGCAATAGCGGGGGTTGCTGTGGCTGTCTATCTGCTGATTTCATCCATTGATAGGCGGTTGAGGAGCATTGAAACGGTAGCCAGTAGAATTGCTCGAGGTGAGCTGGATGCGCGCATCAGTGTTGGACGACAGGATGCTATTGGTCGGCTGGGTAACGCTTTTAACAGTATGGCTGAGCATATACAGCGCTTGGTCGCTGTGCAGCGAGAGATGATCCATGCGGTCTCTCATGAACTGCGCACGCCGGTAGCTAGAATTCGGTTTGGCGTGCAGATGATTGAAGATTGCACCAGTGAAAAATCCCTTCATAAGCAGTTAACCGGCATCGATTCTGATATACAGGAGTTGGATGAACTCATTGATGAAATTTTGACCTATGCCCGGTTGGAGCAAGGGGGGCCGATTTTAACCTTCCAGGATGTCGATGTTAAAGCCATTGTTGAACAGGTGGTATCGGAGCAGGGGAGTATTAAGCCTGAAATGACGATTGAGGCCCAGTTTGCAGAGGGGGTCGATCAGTGGAAGCAGTCTGATGTGGAGTACCGTTATATACACCGGGCAGTGCAGAACCTGGTAGGTAATGCTACACGTTATGCTTCATCGACGGTTAAGGTTCACTGTGCATTTGATAAAGACACCTGTCGAATCGATGTGGAAGATGATGGTAAGGGAATTCCGGAAGAGGACTGGGAAAAGGTATTCACACCCTTTGCAAGGTTGGATGATAGTCGTACTCGGTCTTCGGGCGGCTATGGCTTGGGTTTATCTATCGTAAGAAGGATTCTCTATTGGCATGGTGGCCAGGCATTTCTAGGTCGAAGTGCTATGGGGGGG
>JBFKTM010000519.1:0-3131 GCA_041636295.1 Oleiphilaceae bacterium | reverse complement strand
CAGTGGATTGATAGTGTGGGCCGCGTCGCCCGCCAGTGCAACCCGGTTGGCTACGTAGTGCTGGGCATGTCGCTTAATCAGTGTAAAGCTGCCTTTTTCCAGTAGTTGAATGATCGGGGGCAGCTGCGACGGAAAGTGCTTTACTACTTCGTTGATAAAAGCCTCATTATCGAGGGTCATTAACTGGCGAATTTTATCGGGCAGGTCGTACCAGACCAACGAGCCATAGTGTTTATGGTTAACATCCATTAATGGCAGGAATGCCAGTGGGCCTGTGCTGGTAAATGCTTGCCAGGTAATATCCTCTTGGTGGCCTTGATACTCGATGGTGGCGACCAGTGCCTGCTGCTCATACTGGTTACTGTTCAAACCGATAGATGCCCACTCCCTGACCTTGGAAAGCGCACCGTCAGCACCAATAACCAGTTTGGCCTGCAGCGTCTGTGGTGCATCGACGTGCTCGCCATGGCTGAACTGAATCAGGGGGAGCGTCGCTTGAAAATTGATGGAGTGAATGTGGCTCGGACAGATGAAGTCGATATTGTCGTAGTGCTCCATAGCTTGGTGCAAGCCCAGCTGAGTGACACGGTTTTCTACGATATGTCCCAGATAGGGGTGGCCGATGTCATTGCTGTTAAACAGTGTCTGGTTGAGCGGCTCGCCTGAGAGGGCGAGAGGTACGCTTAATTTTTCTGTTACGGCCATGCGTCGATAAGGACAGGTTCTCATCGCTTCGATGTGTGACCATGCGCCAAGATTTCGCAATATCTGCTCACTGGCATAACTTAAGGCCGAGACTCTGATATCGGGTGTCTGGGATGCATTAAAAGGTGGCGGAGCGGCCCTATCGAGAATAGCTATACGGAGTCCGGTCGGTCCCAGGCCACATGCAATAGCGGCACCGACCATACCGGCGCCCACAATGGCGATATCGTAAGAGTCTGTTGTCATAATGAAATAGTATTAATTCTAGGATTAGTATTTGTTAAAGTGACAGTTATCTTTGAGTGACACTATATGGGGTCTGGTCCTATCATTCAATCTAACCCCTTTCCAATGGGCAAAATATCGACCAAGATAAAAGGTAATTACTCATACTTACGTCATCCTACGGCTTAACCGTAGGATCCATCTTTCGGATCCATGGATTCTGCGATCAAGTCACAGAATGACGGGGTTGTAGAAATAAATGGGTAAGTAGTTACGACAAAGAATTAAAAGAGTTACGACAAAGAATTAAAAGAGTTACACAGGTATATCAATGGTGAAGCAATTTAGAGACGTTCATAAATTTATTCTTTCACTGCTGTTACTGCACGGCTTATTGGGGGCTACCACGATGGCGGCATTGCCGGTTATGCTGGCCGATGGCTCCAAATTGCCCTCGTTGGCCCCGGTGATTAAAGAGGTCTCGCCGGCGGTGGTCAATATATCAACCTACACCACCGTTAGTACTTACTATAACCCGTTACTGCAAGACCCGTTCTTTCGTCGATTCTTTGCTGTGCCTGAAGGTCGGCAACCGCAACGGAGAACACAGAGTGCGGGGTCAGGGGTGATCGTTGATGCCAAGCAAGGTCTGGTATTGAGCAATCATCATGTTATTGAAGGCGCCGACGAGATCAAAGTAACACTCAATGATGGACGTGAATACATTGCCGAGCTAATTGGTTCCGATAAGCAGGTGGATATCGCGTTATTGAAAATCGAAGCCGATGCTCTGCGTGATATTAAAGTGGCGGACTCCCGAACCCTGGAAGTGGGTGACTTTGTGATTGCCATCGGCAATCCGTTTGGACTGGGGCAGACTGTTACCTCAGGGATTGTCAGTGCAGTAGGGCGAAGTGGCCTGGGTATCCATGGATATGAAGATTTTATCCAGACCGATGCCTCGATTAACCCCGGTAATTCGGGTGGCGCGTTGATTAACCTTCGTGGTGAACTGGTTGGCATCAACTCGGCCATCATTGCACCGGCTGGAGGCAATGTTGGAATTGGGTTTGCGATACCGACCGAAGTCGCGACCACGGTAATGAAACAACTGGTTAAGCATGGCGTGGTTAAGCGGGGGCGATTGGGGGTGTTCTTTCAGGACTTAACACCAGAACTGGCTGAAGCATTCTCCCTCTCTTCAAGCCGGGGAGCGGTGATTGCCCGTGTTATTGAAGGGAGCCCTGCGGATGATGTTGGCCTGCAGCCCGGCGACATTGTAATGGAGGTGAATGGCTATGACGTTCGCAATGCCAATGATCTGCTGAATCGTATTGGTTTAACGCCGGTTGGTGAAAAAATGGCGTTAACTATTTTGCGAGATGGCGAGCGTATGGATTTCACCGCAGAGATTTCTGAAACGCCGGTGAGTGAAGTGAATGGTGGCCAGCTTCACGAGAAATTAACCGGAGTAAGGTTTAAGGATTATGTCTCTGCTGAGTCAGGTGAAATGTTGGGTATTTTGATTGTCGATGTAAACATCGGTAGTTATGGTGCCCGGGCGGGTCTGGAACCGGGTGATCTGGTGGTAGCCAGTAATCGTATACGGGTAAAAAACATTAAACAGCTGGCTAACGTTGTTGAAGGCTCAAAACAGGTGTTGCTCCGAATAGAGCGAGCAGGCCGCTCTTTTTATGCGGTGATTCGATAATCGCTGTATGGTAATGGCCGCCGGATGTCGGGCCGTTGATTGCCCGACATCCGGTTGCTCATTAACTTGCTTTCCGCTTACACAGCCAATCGGGCTTGCGAGCATTCGGGTTGGTAAAGCCTTCTGTTAGCAGAATCGGCTCTACAATGTCACGATAGTCTGAAAATTTAAGTTTTATAATTTCACTGTGGGACCCTGCACTGAAGGCGATCTCCTCATTTTTCGCCAGTTCCTCGTACAGGTAGACATTCATATCATAAAGGTTGCCAAAGGGGGGCATCGCGCCCACTTCACAATTGGGGAAATGATCCTGGAACTCCTCTTCATCAGCCAGCGCTATAAAATCAGTTCCCATCGCTTTAATAAAACGGTCCCATCTGATACGACAAGATGCAGGTAAGACAACCATCGCCATGGTTCCATCAATTGTAACAATAACAGTTTTTGCCAACTGGTCACCTTTAACATGGGTGCGTTTGGCTATCTCCTG
>JBFKTM010000518.1:0-3135 GCA_041636295.1 Oleiphilaceae bacterium | reverse complement strand
TGGCGAATTTCATGAGCTTGGTCTAGCGCAGGAGTAGTGCGTAACTAAAACACGACCAATGGGTGATAATTTTTTGATCGCCGGTATATAAAAAAGGCCTCACTGTGAGGCCTTTTTGCTTTCTGCTGAATACCGTGTTGTATAGAGCAGAGTGTAGCACTTACATGTTTGGATAATTTGGACCACCGCCACCTTCTGGTGTTACCCAGGTGATGTTTTGCGCAGGGTCTTTAATATCGCAAGTCTTACAGTGTACACAGTTTTGAGAGTTGATTTGGAAGCGTTTAGTTCCATCATCATTCTCAACAACTTCATATACGCCTGCCGGGCAGTAACGCTGAGCTGGCTCATCATACTTGGGCAAGTTGTCACGAATAGGAAGGTCTGGGTCCTTTAATTTAAGGTGGCACCGTTGATCTTCTTCGTGGTTGGTATTAGACAAAAATACCGAGGTTAATCTGTCAAACGTTAGCTTGTTATCCGGTTTAGCGTACTCAATCTTCTTGCACTCGGATGCTGGCTTAAGCTGCTCGTGATCTTTATGAGTATCATGAAGGGTAAATGGCAGGCTTCCACGGAGGATGTTTTGCTCAAAGAACGCAACTGCGCCACCAATCATGCTGCCAAATTTGTGCATCGCAGGGCCAAAGTTGCGGGTATCATACAGCTCTTTATAAATTGAAGAGGCTTTAAATACGTCTGCGAATGCGACCAGGTCTTCGCCGCCGGCTGAACCGTTCTTAATAGCATTAAATACGGTTTCAGCACCTAGCATGCCTGACTTCATTGCGGTGTGGGAGCCCTTAATTTTAGAGAAATTAAGTGTTCCTGCGTCACAGCCCAACAATAGCCCGCCAGGGAAAGACATTTTCGGAAGTGCGTTAAAACCACCCTTGGTAATCGCTCTGGCTCCATAGGATACGCGCTTACCACCTTCAAGATATTTCTTAATCTCTTTGTTGGTCTTAAGACGCTGGAACTCTTCAAACGGGCTCAGGTGTGGGTTTGAGTAGTTAAGATCGGTAATTAGGCCGACGTAAACCTGGTTGTTTTCAAGGTGGTACAGGAACGAGCCACCGCTAGCGCCATTTTCTTGAAGGGGCCAACCTGCCGTGTGCACTACAAGGCCTGGTTCATGTTTGGCGGGGTCTATATCCCACAGCTCTTTGATGCCGATGCCATAATGTTGCGGGTCAGCATCTTTATCGAGTTGGTATTTTGCAATGAGCTCTTTACCCAGGTGGCCACGACACCCTTCAGTGAATAGGGTGTACTTGGCGAGCAGTTCCATGCCTGGCATATAAGTGTCTTTGGGGTTGCCTTTCTCATCAACGCCCATGTCGCCCGTGAGTATGCCACGAACACTTCCGTCTTCATTGTAGACAACTTCAGCTGCGGCGAAGCCGGGATAAATTTCTGCACCCATTGCCTCAGCCTGTTCTGCAAGCCAGCGACATACGTTACCAAGGCTGACTATATAGTTGCCTTCATTGTGCATGTTGCGAGGTACGAACGCGTTCGGAACTTTTACAGCTTTCTCTTCGCTTTTAAGTACGAAGATATCGTCTCTGGTCACGGGGGTATTTAGCGGCGCGCCAAGTTCTTTCCAATTTGGGAATAGCTCGTTTAGAGCGCTTGGTTCAAAAACAGTTCCCGCTAGGATGTGTGCTCCGACTTCGGAGCCTTTTTCTACAACACAAACACTTAATTCGTCACCAGATTCCTGTGCAAGTTGCAGTATTCGACAGGCAGCAGACAGACCTGCTGGGCCGGCGCCTACGATTAGGACGTCAAATTCCATCGATTCGCGTTCCACTATAGGTCTCCTCGGTCATCTCTTCTAGTTAAAGTTTTAATCAGGCTATTCGCAGAAGCTTTAGTTATAGAAACCATCTGTAAATGCCTACTTTATAAGTATGTACTAGCCTTAAAAACAGACTAAGTCATTTAATCCAGTTTTTCGGACGCGGATTATAACGCCATGGTCATTAAAAGGATATACCAAAACAGGTTTCAAACAAACGTTTGTTTGATTGCTGCTTGTGCTTACAGCAGTAAATATTCAAATCCTGCGTAGTTCAATGACTTAAGACAATTTTAAGCAGTGCATTTAAGCAGGATTAATATACATCTGTTACCCAAAATAGCGCTAAAAACGGATGATTTTTGGCGTCAATTGACTCAATAGTATTGACCAATCCAAAAATTATCGTCAGTATTAGGTCGCTTTGCGTAGGGTGAATGTCTACTAAGTATTGCCTGTTACTTCATCGGTACAGGGAATTATGCAGCATTTACGTCATGCGTAATTGTCAACAATCAATCAATCGCTAATAAACGAGGAATCTATGAAGGTTCTGGTCGCTGTTAAACGTGTAATCGACTACAACGTCAAGGTTCGTGTAAAACCTGATAACACAGGTGTTGATCTGACAAATGTTAAGATGGCAATGAACCCCTTTTGCGAAATCGCAGTTGAAGAAGCTGTTCGCCTAAAAGAGAAGGGTGTTGCCAGTGAAATCGTTGTTGTCTCTATTGGTCCTAAAGTTGCTCAGGAGCAAATTCGTACTGCCCTGGCTTTAGGTGCTGACCGCGGTATTCTTATTGAAACTGACGAAGAAGTTCAGTCTCTTGATGTAGCTAAGCTGCTGAAGACTGTTGTTGAAAAGGAACAGCCAAACCTGGTTATTCTTGGAAAACAGTCAATCGACTCTGATAACAATCAGACTGGTCAAATGCTAGCAGCACTTACTGGTATGCCACAGGGAACGTTTGCCTCTGAAGTTGCTGTAGAAGGTGATAAGGTAAATGTTACTCGTGAAATCGATGGTGGTTTGGTAACGGTGGCACTTAACTTGCCAGCAGTTGTTACTACTGACCTTCGTTTGAACGAGCCGCGTTATGCTTCACTTCCTAACATTATGAAAGCTAAAAAGAAGCCATTAGAAATGACTTCTCCTGCTGATCTGGGTGTTGAGCTTAAGCCAAGTCTGACCACTTTAAAAGTGGAAGAGCCTGCTAAGCGTGAAGCTGGTATTAAAGTAGCTGACGTTGCTGAACTAGTAGACAAACTGAAAAACGAAGCGAAGGTGATCTAAATGAGCATTCTTGTTATTGCTGATCATGAAAATGGTA
>JBFKTM010000517.1:0-3135 GCA_041636295.1 Oleiphilaceae bacterium | reverse complement strand
TGAATTTGCTTGTTGAGATTGCTATTATGAGCCGCTTTTGGAGTGATAAAGTTCACGCATTAACCCCCTACGTACCGGGGGAACAACCTAAGGTTTCGAACCTGATAAAACTCAACACTAACGAAAATCCTTACGGGCCATCGCCTCAAGTGCTGGAGGTGTTGAAACAGGAAGCATCGGACTCGCTGCGACTCTACCCTGATCCCAATGCTGACCAATTGAAGCAAGCAATCGCCGATTACTATGGGGTGGCGGCACAGCAGGTGTTTGTGGGTAATGGCTCTGATGAAGTACTCGCGCATACCTTTCAGGGTTTATTGAAGCAGTCGAAGCCGTTGTTGTTTCCCGATATCACCTATAGTTTTTATCCAGTTTATTGTGGCTTGTATGATATTGAGTATCAAACCCTGCCGTTAACTGAATCGTTTGAAATAGATTTTGAAGGTTATGATGTGGATAACGGAGGTATCATCTTCCCGAATCCCAACGCTCCGACCGGTCGTGTTTTAGGAATGGAAGCAATCGAGGCACTACTCAAGCGTAACACCGAATCGGTGGTGGTGGTTGACGAAGCTTATATCGATTTTGGTGGTGAGAGTACAATTAAACTTGTCGACCGTTACCCTAATTTACTGGTTATCCAAACCCTGTCTAAATCTCGTTCGTTAGCCGGATTGAGAGTTGGTTTTGCGGTTGGCAATGCGGAACTAATTGAAGGGTTGGAGCGGGTAAAAAATAGTTTTAACTCTTACCCTCTGGATCGTTTTGCTATCAGTGGCGCCGTAGCCGCACTGAATGACAAAGCCTACTTCGAGAAAACCTGTACAGCCATTATCAATAGTCGTGAGTGGTTGGTTGCACAGTTGAATGAGTTAGGATTTGAAGTGCTGCCTTCCGCGACGAACTTTGTGTTCGCTCGGCATGTAACCCAGGATGCAGAAGTGATTGCCGCAAAGTTACGTGATCAGGCGATTATCGTCAGACACTTTAAACAAGAACGGATCAAGAATTTTTTACGGATAAGCATTGGCACTGATGAAGAGTGTCAGGCTCTGGTTAGTGTATTGAAGAATATTCTTGCTTAACCGTTTTTTATAAAAAGTGACAACATCAACTTTTTGTAGCTGTGAATAACTTCACCGCAGCCCGCTCCGTGCTGGAGAGGGCTTACTTATATTAGCCGTCATGTTGTTGGAGATGAAACCTACGCTGGCTCAAAAACATTGTCGGCTTCATCATCGTAAGTAAATGCCCCCAAAAATGTCGTGTAGTTATCCTGCTCAACGCCAGATAGCTTGGGGCTATACTCATACTCAAACAGTAAAATAATCCACGTGATCTCCTCGAGTTTTTTCTTTCTCGCTTTGCTCATTAATACATCGATAAAAGAGCAAGAAAAGGAACACTCTCCGGCTGCTTGCCTGGTACTGACCGTACCTGTTTGAGCCCCATTGGTCTCCATATTATCCGGATTAAAGTAGCTCAGTTTAAAATTATCTGACCAGGTGTTGGTTGCCCGTGTATTGTTTCTGCTGAAATTTTCTTCGAAGTAGTCGTCAGGAATATCTGTATAGGGGAACTGTGAGACCCATACCGACACCTTATTCTTTTTCGAAAAGTCGTGGCGTTTTTGTTCTTCAAGCTGTTTTGCTTTCATTCCCATCTCCTGATGATGGCTATTGCAACGGTGTCTATTATAAGACGTTTGCAGTGCCAAGAGTGCTGCAAATTCAGTGAATACTAGAATGGAATTATCAACAGGCAATTTTAGCCACGTATATTGTGCGATTTAAATTATCACGGGCTAGTACAGATAGTGCTTCTTTAGTGAGCAATCAGGTAAAATAGCTACCACTTAACGAATACTGATGAATAAGCGTTGAGGGATTAATTTCGAGCTTTCCGTTACGACTTTCTAAGCTTAAGCCTATAAGCTATTTAAATTTTACTATCGGAATACAGTCTATGTTTTCATTGGCCAGTGCGACACTCTCTTCATCGATTGCCTTGTGGAGAGGGACTCATACTTCAAGATTAGGGAAACGCCCACAACAACGACTATATCTTTACGATATGGAAGGTTGCCCGTATTGTAAGTTGGTTCGAGAAGCGATGACCGAACTCGATCTTGATGTGGTGATCTACCCTTGCCCTAAAGGAGGCGTACGCTTCAGGAATAGCGCAATCAAAATTGGTGGTCGAGAACAGTTCCCTTATTTGGTTGATCCTAATACCTCTATTTCACTGTATGAGTCATACGACATTATCAGTTATCTTTTCCGTTATTATGGCAAAGGCCACTTACCGAAACGCTGGCGAAGGAAGTACTTTAATACCTTAAGTTCAATGGCATCAACCGCCGTTAGATTAGGCTCAGGGTTATACCATAAACCGTCAAAAGCGCCTGATATGATGTTGGAGCTATATAGCTTCGAATCGAGCCCGTTTTCCAGGCCCGTGCGTGAACTGCTATGTGAGCTGGAAATTCCTTACGTGTTACATAATGTCGGTAAAAATCAGATTCTGGACTATGTCATTCCGCCAATTCGAGACCGCATTCTCCCCAACTATTTTGTGAAAGGGAAAAACAGAAAAGGGTTAGTGAATCGAAGCGGCCGCATGATGGTCCCCTATTTGGTAGATCCAAATACCGCTACTGAAATGTTTGAGTCAAAAAACATTCTGCAGTATCTACTCAAACAGTACTCCGTCTAAGTAACTAAATGGCTTTTCACTACATAACCGTAAAAGACTTTCGAAATTTAGCGGAACAAAAAATCAGTTTCTCGTCAGGCATTAATATCGTTAATGGCAAAAACGGTAGCGGTAAATCCAGTCTGATTGAAGCGCTGTATTACTTGTCGGTGGGTAAATCATTTCGCAGTGCTAAGCTCGACTCAATCATTTCACATGATGCCTCTGGCTTTACTTTGTTCTCACTAACCGGTGATAAAAGTAACCCACATCGGGTTGGCGTTGTCCGAGAAAAAAACACCCCTGCGGTTATTAAAGTAGACGGTGAATTTATTCGTAGTGCGACACAGCTCGTCAATATAACCCCTACCCTGGTAATAGAGCCCGAAACATTCGAACTGCTTGATGGTGGACCTACCAATCGACGACGTTACATGGACT
>JBFKTM010000516.1:0-3160 GCA_041636295.1 Oleiphilaceae bacterium | reverse complement strand
TGCAAGATGCTGTATTATCAAAAATGATCATTAACCTGACCAACTCCTTCACCACCCTCATTGGCTTCACCTACCAGCCGATCTCAGATAAGGCACTCTTTCAAAAAATTCTCAGTCAACTGACCTATGAAGGCGTAAAAATCAGCAAAGGTTCCGGCCATAAGGAGTGCAAACTGGGCGGAATGCCGAGCTGGCTGCTAATCACCGCCAGCGCCATGCTGCCGCAATTTTTAACCCGTAAACTGTTCGAGAAAAACGTAAAAAAGATGGTGCTGAGCAGTATGGCGCAAGATGTCATCCAAAATCACCGGGGCGACAACGAGTTGGAATCCATTAACGGTTATCTACTGACATTAGCCAGACAAAACAATATAAAGGCCCCATACAATCAGGCGATCTATGAACTCTGTCAAAAAGAGTTCGCCAAAGCCGACTTCACGCCGATGGATGTTAAAACTGTCTGGGCCAATATGGCACTACACTAACGCGTTTCTTCATCAGGCCATCACTTTCGGTCGCGTGATAGGCCTGATTATCCCGCCACACCTAGCTAACATCGCCATTCGCTCATGGACTGGACATTTCCTTAGCCTGAGGGCTACCATCAGCGCAATCCAAATCGCTGTAAAAAGCTGATAAATCCATAACGCCCAAAGCGGAACCTGATTATGACCGATGAACTTTCAGATCTTATCGAGGAAGTGGTGGATGCCTCCAAGAGCGAACAAGATCGCGTCATTACGAAAATCGTCGCCAATCAGATTCCCGAAGAGGTCGCTTTACTGCTGGAATCGCTCCCCTTAGAGCAGCGTCTCGAAGCCTGGAGTAGCGTCCCTGCCAATGAACGGTTAGCCATCCTGGTAGCCATGCGTAGCGATCCTCGTGAGAGCTTGCTGGACGCCATGTCACTGGAAGAGCTAGACGCGCTGTTTCAGGATATCGATGCCGCAGACCTGATTGAACTGTCCGAGTCACTACCCTCACGACTGGTCGACCGGGCCGTGCGTGCCATGGATGTACAGCAGCGAAAGTATTTTGAAGGGGCGCAGCAGTATAAAGATGACTTGGCCGGGCACTGGGTTAACCACCAGTTTCTGGTGTTACCACTCAACGCCAAGGTTAGGGATGCCTTGCGCCTGTTACGGCGGGAGCTACCGGCCTATGTAGATACCCTGTTTCTGGTCAATCGGGTCGGCCATTTCTCAGAGGCGGTGCGGATTAGTGAAATCATTAAAGCCCCCGATCATATCCCGTTGGTGGACTTGTCTGAAGAGAACTTCACGGTCATCGACGCCAATGAAATCGCGGTAGATGGCGCGTTAAAAGTTCAGAAATCGGTGTTTACCGCACTGCCGGTGGTCGATTCTGCGGGTAAACTGCTGGGCCGTCTTGATATCAGTACAGCCTGCGAGCTGGTGAACGAAAAGTACGAACGGCAACTGATGGCCGGGGCCGGTATGGATGAAGACGAGGATCTATTCTCCCCGGTATTAAAAAGTGCCAGAAATCGCGCTATTTGGTTGGGCATCAACCTGTTAACAGCTTTCCTAGCCTCCTGGTTTATTGGGCTGTTCGAAGTTACCTTGCAGCAGGTCGTCGCGCTTGCGGTACTTATGCCGGTGGTTGCGAGTATGGGGGGAATATCAGGCAGCCAAACCCTAACGTTAATAATTCGTGGTCTCGCCATGGGCCAGGTAACTGGTGCTAACTTTCAGGCCCTATTGAAGAAGGAGCTGAGCGTCGGTGGTTTAAACGGGGTCATCTGGTCACTGGTCATCGGTGTGGTGGCCTCGGTCTGGTTTGAGAGCGCGATGATAGGCATCGTCATCAGCTTGGCCATTTTTGCCAATATCCTCGCAGCGGCCTTCTCTGGCGTCTGCATTCCTGTGTTGTTGAATAAATTGAAGATGGATCCGGCCTTGTCAGGTGCCGTCATATTGACAACAGTTACCGATATTGTGGGTTTTGTCGCCTTCCTGGGGTTGGGTACACTGCTGTTACTGTAACGTCAATGATGGGTTCTCAAGCCTATGAGCACATAGGGTGTTCAGTGCCATTTCTGTAGTACTTTTTTAAACGAATGCATCTCCACCGGTTTCGAGATAAAGTCATTCATACCGGCATCCCGACACAATTTCTGTTCAACCAAAACAGCACTGGCAGTCATCGCTATAATCGGTAAACGGTTAAACTGTTTCATGGTACGTATTCGACGGGTGGCATCATACCCATCCATAACGGGCATTTGGCAGTCCATCAGCACAATATCGAATGGCGTCTGCTGTACCGCCTCTATGGCCTCTGCGCCATTACTAACCACGCAGCAGCGGTAGCCCAGTTTCTTTAAAATGGCACTGGTGACTTTCTGGTTAACCACATTATCTTCCACCACCAATATTTGGGTTTCAGTGGCAGGTTTATGGGGTTTCGGCAATCCCTCTTCATCAGCTTCCGGTGCCTTGAGAGACTCTGGACGCTCGACCTTGATTTCAAAGGTAAAGGTCGTGCCCTTTCCCTCCTCGCTTTTTAATTGGATGGAGCCATCCATCAGCTCGCAAAGATACTTGGAGATCTGTAACCCCAGGCCGGTGCCGCCATATTTACGGGTCGTCGAGGTATCCGCCTGGGTGAATGGCAAAAATAACTGGCTCTGTTTTTCCAATGGAATACCAATACCGGTATCGGTAACACTAAACACCACACGGAGCTTATCATCAGCCGATGCGACTGCCTCTGCTGGCAAGGCTATATGGTTAGCCGTCGGGCTGCTCACATGAACCTGAATCTGCCCCCCTGATGGGGTGAATTTCATCGCATTATTGATCAGGTTCAATAGAATCTGGCGTATTTTCACCGGGTCACCCACTATCTCAGTCGGTGTTGTAGGATCAATGCTTACCGTAAATTCCAATCCCTCTTTTTCAGCTTCTAGTCTTAACAGCGAATGCAGTTCCGATAGCAGATCGGGGAGACTAAAACGGGCTTTATCGAGTTCCAGCTTGCCCGCCTCTATCTTGGAAAAGTCCAGAATGTCATTGATGATAGTGAGTAGAGAGTTCCCGGAACTGCGGATGATGTCGACATAATCCCGCTGCTCTTTATTCAGATCTGTCGTTAGCAGTACGTCAGCCATCCCCAGTATACCGTTCATCGGGGTGCG
>JBFKTM010000515.1:0-3160 GCA_041636295.1 Oleiphilaceae bacterium | reverse complement strand
AGGAAGTAGTTGAGTGAGATTATCTGCCAGTGTTTTCAACTGGGGGTTTTGTGCCTCAAGCATTGGTAGGTTTTGCAGTATCGATGCGACGGTTTTGCCAACCGGTTGTTGAAAAGGCAGTACCCGAGAGATAGCTTGTATCAGCGGGGAGATCTCTTTTATTGTGGGGGGAGGGAGCAGCAACTCACCTTTTGAATTCGCCCGTACTTCGATTAACTGTCCTGGTTGTAATTGAATATTGGTTTTTACAAGAAGCTTTGTTCCTGCAATATCAAGGGTGACATTAAAGTTATGTTGTGTCGCTTTGTTAGTCACCGCATTGAGTACTTCCACAACTTTAGCCTGAACCGCCTGATCGACCTTTATATTGATGCTAGTTAGGCTGATAGCTGGATGAGGTGAGCTTTTTATCCCTGAGGTCGTCTCGGTTGGTGTACCGGATGGGGTCGAAATGTTCCGTGGTGGGATATTTATATCTGCTTTGTTGCTTTTTGGGGCATCAATAGACATGAACTTGTTGTCGCCTCAACATGGTTTTAGCGGTTATTACCTACACCCTGAATCAACGTGAGTTAGGTCAAGGGAATTCTTTTATTCGTTACTATATAATAGGCCTGCGTTAATCATTAGGGAAGTTTATTCCGGGTGTGTATACTTGCCGGGCATAATTAGCCGCTACCTTTAAGGTGTGGGCTATTGGATTAAAAGGTGGTTGAAGTGTTTATTTCAATCCATCAGCAAAATGTTTTATTCGTTAAAGGTGTTCATGATCGTCCTTTCCCTATCTATGTTGTTACTTCGAACTGTGTCTAAGGCATTTCGTACGCCCTTGATTTATGTTGAGAGTATCTGATGTCTGCTGTTCAGCCCATTGCTACTGCGCCCACGAAAACGGTGTCTACGGATATTGAGCTGTTACGCGCCGAATCGCTGTTTTGTGAACGTGATGAACGTGTGCTTTTCGAAGATTTGGCGTTTTCAATAAATGCCGGGGAGATCGTTCAGGTAGAGGGGCCAAACGGATCGGGAAAAACCACATTACTGCGAATACTAAGTGGTTTGTCTGGTGCTTACGAAGGTCGTATCTATTGGAAAGGCGAGCCACTCTCTTCTGCTCGAATCGACTTCTTGTCAAACCTACTATACCTTGGCCATAAACCGGGGGTTAAGGCTATATTAACGCCGGTAGAGAATTTGAGAGCGCTGATGGGGATGCGACAGGGCGTTACCGATGGTGAAATCTATCATGCATTGGAGAAAGTCGGCCTGTACGGTTATGAGGAAGTTCCTTGTCACAACTTATCAGCCGGACAACACAGACGGGTTGCGCTCGCTCGGCTCTATCTTTCTAATGACGCGATATGGATTCTGGATGAAGCCTTTACTGCGATTGATAAAGCGGGCGTTAAGGCGCTGGAATCGCTACTGGCAGATCGGGCGCAACAAGGCGGTGCCGTTATTTTGACGACCCATCATGAGTTGAAGCTTGAAAAAGGGTTTAGAAAATTAAGGCTTGGCAAGTCTCAGGAGCAAGCACCCTCATGCGTAATTGAAGAGGAGGGCCGGCGGTGAGTACTCTCGTGTCTGAGACCCCTTCGTTGTCTCATGTTTTCAGTACGGTGCTTAAACGCGATCTAACATTGGCTTATCGACGCCGCCAGGATCTGGTTAATCCTCTGATATTCTTTGTTATCGTGGTTAGCCTGTTTCCACTCGGGGTAAGCCCTGAAAAATCTTTCTTACAGGAAGCTGGTGCCGGGGTAGTTTGGGTGGCTGCACTGCTTGCAACGTTATTGTCGTTGGATGGACTGTTCCGCTCTGATTACGACGATGGCTCGCTTGAACAGATGATTTTGACGCCTCAGCCGCTTTTTATAATGGTCCTGGCGAAGATATTTGCTCACTGGCTGGTGACGGGTGTGCCGCTATTAATTCTATCGCCAGTGTTAGGTATCATGATGCACTTGGAGTTTGAAACCATAAAGGTTTTGATGTTAACGCTGTTATTAGGCACACCGGTGTTGAGCTTGGTGGGGGCCATTGGGGCAGCCTTAACCGTGGGCTTGAGAGTGGGCGGGGTATTGATCTCCCTGCTTATATTGCCACTGTATATTCCAGTGTTGATTTTTGGTACAGGAACCGTTCAGGCGGCTGCCAATATGCTGCCTGTTGATGGTTATATTGCATTGTTGGGGGCCATTTTAGCCCTATCGCTCACGATGTCACCCATAGCGACAGCTGCAGCGTTAAGAATTAGTTTGTCTAGTTAAATATAATTTAGACAAAGAAACATGATTTTAATTTAAAGTACGAGAAATAGACTGATGTGGACTTTTTTTCACAAGCTCGGATCCCCTAAATGGTTTTACGATATTTCTGGTAAGTGGCTGCCCTGGTTTGCAGCGCTATCTGCAATATTACTGATCGCGGGCAGTATCTGGGCACTGGCCATTGCTCCAGCTGATTATCAGCAAGGTAACAGTTTTCGCATTATTTATATTCATGTTCCTTCTGCAATTCTGGCTCAGTCGTGTTTTATGATGATGGCGATTGCGGGCGCAATTGGCTTGATCTGGAAAATGAAATTGGCCGATATGTTTGTTAAAGCGGCAGCCCCCGTAGGAGCGTCGTTTACCTTTCTAGCACTGTTGACCGGTGCCGTGTGGGGAAAGCCTACCTGGGGAACCTGGTGGGTTTGGGATGCAAGACTGACATCTATGTTAATTCTGCTGTTTCTGTACTTTGGTGTTATGGCGTTACAGGCCGCTATTGAAGACTTTGCCACAGCAGCGAAGGCCAGTGCAGTATTGGCGCTGGTAGGGATGGTTAATATCCCAATTATCAAATACTCGGTGGAGTGGTGGAACACACTTCATCAACCGGCGACGTTTAAATTAACGGAAAAGCCAGCGATGCCGGTCGAGATGTGGGTTCCGCTCCTGGTAATGCTTATCGGTTTTTACTGTTTTTTTGCGACGGTCATTTTATTGAGAACACGCAATGAAATATTGGAAAGAGAGCGTCGTACTAGCTGGGTTAAAAAATTGGTATCTGAAGAGGCGGTAGCATGAATTTTGAAAATTTTTCAGATTTTTTAGCAATGGGGGGGCACGGCCTCTACGTCTGGCTATCCTATGGGGTTGGCTTGGCTGTATTTGTT
>JBFKTM010000514.1:0-3165 GCA_041636295.1 Oleiphilaceae bacterium | reverse complement strand
GCACCGTTGGTTAACCACGCGGTCAAGGTGGGATAAGCTATCACAGCAAACGAAGCTCTCGCTGGCGAACGACCTTCCTGCACAACACGGACTCGATCGAGACGATTGACCGAAAATGCAACTACTTCAGCCAGTTAATGCCACTGTTGCGTATGCCACAGTCGGGGTATAATCCAAGGCGAACCTTTTATACACAGAATTCAATCACCCCAATTAGAAACAATACAGGGAATAACAATGAGTGACTTAAAGCAAAAGTTCGAAGAAAGCGTAAACTATGTTCAGAATGCCGAAGGCGACTTCAAGCCATCCAATGAACTGAAGCTGGAAATGTATGCGCTGTTTAAGCAAGCCACCGAAGGTGACGTTTCAGGCAAGAAGCCAGGCATGATGGATTTTATCAATCGCGCAAAGTACACCGCTTGGGAAGAGTACAAAGGGCTATCTTCAGAAGATGCCATGCAGCGTTACATCGACCGTATTGAAGAGCTAAAAGCAGAAAATAAATAGTTCTGTTTTTGCGCCAGAGTTTTTCCGTTACAGAAAACCAGACTCTGGCGCCAATACATCGTCACCCTCGCTTATTTTTTGCAACCGTCATCACAATGTAATAGAATCCGCCGAAAATTAGAATAAAAGCTCAAAAGGATTACTTCTCATGGACAACGCAGAAGCATTGGACCAAAGTCAGTCAGGATTACTGAATCAGGTTCGAAAGATCGTAAAGAAGCAGCACTTCAATACTCGAACCGAACAGACCTATCAGCACTGGATCACCCAATATATATTTTTCAACGACTTAAAAAATCCAGCTCTGCTATCAGAAGAAAATGTTAAAGAGTTTCTTGGTTATCTTGCCCAGAAACTGGGCCTGTCGCGCGCAAAGCTGAATCAGGCCAGAGAGGCGCTTACCTTTTTATATGACAAGGTACTCAATCAGCCACTTCAATTTATGGCTGAACGCACAGGTCGCGATGCTGTCAGAGCGCTTCCGCAGAAGTAGACAACAAAAAAGGAGGCCAAGGCCTCCTTTTTTACATTGACATACTCAACTAAATCTACAGCCGTCGGTCAACGCTCAGAGACATTTGCATTGAACTGCTGATAGTGCCGGTTACCCACATCGGGTGTGATGGAGTACGAGTTGCCGTAGGTTACACCGGGCACAATCCGCGGCTCAGAATAATTAACGGTAGCCGGAATCTCATGGCGTCCCAGGTCGGTTTGTCGATCTCTCGGTTCAAGCAGACTGGTATCTTCATATACGGTAACCGGCTGGTTTTTCGCCCCACCTGCACTTGTTGGTTCCAGTCCGCCAGCGATCACTGCTTCTGATAGCTCATCAGCATCAATTTGCTTCAAATGAAAAGTCTCCAATGTAGACTTCTCTTTGTGCTGTAGTTGATCAATGGTCTTGTTACCGTCTGCCATTGCAACGTTTGTAATGAGTGACCCGATACACGCCAACAGCGCGACTAAACGAAATAACATACGACTTTCACATTTTATTTTCATTTTTGCATTTCCCTATATGCCCTCAGTTTAAACCGATTGCACGGCTCCGCTCTGCACAAACATCATTTAAACCCATTCTCTTCGGTTATTTTATAGACAATTTTTAAGCAAAGGAAAAGTAATCACCAATAATGTGAATAAAATCACCGTTCCAATCACAACTTTATCGTAGCAGCATAACCTGATCCAGGTAGAGCGTTGCCGACTCTCCCAAGTCATGGCTAAATAGCCCAACTCCCAAAACCTCACTCACGTTCAACTCACGAGTGGCCGGTGCCAGCCGTATATCCTCTACCGCGATCACAATACGGTTCCACCCTTTCGTCAGATCGTAACGTCGATTAAAGCGATCCAAATAGTCGCGACTCCCCATAACATGGGTTTTATCATGAATGCGTACGGTTATCGGAAGCAAAGAGCGCGGGCTCCATATATCAAACTGTAAAGCCTTGAATTCCCGCCAATTGGAGGGAAAATGTTTTAGCGATACGCCGCTATAACCCGCTTCCGACAATAGCAGTTTTAAGGCGTAGTCACCGTCAACCATCCGCTCCGCGGAGCGTTCATACAAAGCCGACCCACCCCAACGACTCAACTCGCTGCGTGTTTCAAAGCCTGCCAGCAAAGGAAACTGATAGTTGGCAACGATCTCATCATACAGGATTGTTAAAGGCTTCATTATTACTATGGCGCCTACCACCGCCGTCACGCCAGCCAACGGTTTCCACCAGAGAGCATTGAGCGGTGTCACCCTGCGACGAACCAATAGCAAAGCCAGCATGGCCCCAAAACTATCGGCCAGCAGATCGGACAGGCTCCCCGTTC
The DNA here is from genome assembly GCA_041636295.1 of Oleiphilaceae bacterium. Lineage (GTDB taxonomy): Bacteria > Pseudomonadota > Gammaproteobacteria > Pseudomonadales > Oleiphilaceae > Alkalimarinus. The sequence continues at coordinate 825 of JBFKTM010000514.1, read as the reverse complement.
GGCCTACAGTCTCTTGGAGCAGCTCAGTCGTTGCTGAAAACAGCAGCACAACACCACCATAGATAAGGAGCCACACAGAGGCCGCCTTAATATTTAGCCGCGCTAACAGACCGATCAATGCCACGCCGAAGAGAAACATAAACAGAATGTGGCCTAGATCCCATGAGGTCTTCAGCAGTCGGCTGGCATAGTATTCGGGTCCACCGACAAACAGCAAAACAAAGCCGACAATTAGACCACCGAGAAGCCCCCAATAAGAAAGACGATGCCAAAACGCCCTTCGAACAACTTCATCCATGGACTCTTGCCCCCTCTATTGCGAAGTGTTTTAATGGATTTGATCAATCCAGTTAAGGATAATGATCTTTATTTGGGGTCACCCATAAGTCGCTGTCTGTCAATAGCACGATTTTGGTCGAAGCGCATCTTGGCAGAGCCCTTTTCCCTTTCTGAGAGGTACCGCATTTAACCGAGTAGTTATATTCTTTATTAGTCTCGGTAAAGCTAGGTTTCGTTCTTTGCTTCCACAATGATATCGTGGGTATGCTTAATAAGAACATCAAGAGGCTCAGGATCATCCCCTTGATACGAAATAACAGCGTCAAAGCTTTTTGCCAAAGCACAACTCGCTATCATCACCGCCGCGCAATCTTTCATGCTACCGCCCCAACACATACTGATGCAGTAATCTCTACCGCTAGCTATTTCTGCAAGCTCCTCATCATCCTCAAAAATATCTTCCGCTGGCTCGTAGTAGATTTCGAAACCTACGTCGTCCTTAGTATCTCCCCAGCCACAGGGAGAAAAGCCCTCATCTTCAAAAGG
>JBFKTM010000513.1:0-3166 GCA_041636295.1 Oleiphilaceae bacterium | reverse complement strand
TTGGATATGCTGATGGTCTGTCATCACCTTGATAGCAGTATTCCAGAAGATGTGGCATTTGCCGATTCACGCATTCGAAAAGAGACCATCGCCGCTGAAGATATCTTTCATGACCGGGGTGCGTTCAGCATGATTTCGTCTGACTCGCAAGCAATGGGGCGCGTGGGTGAAGTGATTACCCGTACCTGGCAGACGGCACACAAAATGAAAGTGCAGTTTGGTCTGTTGGCAGAAGATAAAGCACTAGGGGCCGATAATTTCCGCGCACGCCGCTATATCGCCAAATACACCATTAATCCCGCAATTGCCCATGGTATCTCCCATGAAGTCGGCTCGATAGAAGAGGGTAAACTGGCTGATTTGGTGCTATGGAAGCCTGCCTTCTTTGGTATTAAACCGTCTACGATTATTAAAGGCGGAATGATCGCAGCCGCACCAATGGGAGACCCTAATGCCTCTATTCCTACTCCACAACCGGTTCATTATCGGCTGATGTTTGGCGCACAAGGTTTAGCCGCAGCTAAAACCTCACTGAGTTTTGTGTCGGCCGCTTCGCTGGAAAAGGGCATTGCTGAATCACTGGGGCTTTCACGCACGCTGAGTGCGTGTAAAAACACCCGCGCTATTCGCAAGACCGATATGGTGTTGAACGACTGGATGCCAGAAATTACCGTTGATCCGCAGACCTATGAAGTCAGAGCAGATGGCGAGTTGCTAACCTGCGAACCGGCCACTGAGCTGCCACTTTCGCAACTTTATACGTTGTTCTAGAAGGGGGCGAATTAATGGCGGTGGTTTTGGTAAGAATAGTTTTGAGCAGGAGTGGTTGATGTTAGAAGTTTATGAACGTTTGGGAATGCACTGTCATGAACCCGTCGATGAAACGGTTACACTGGGTCATGAACAACGAGATAAGGGGCGATTACGTGTGGTGAGTGATTCGGGAACAGAAGTTCGTTTGTTCCTTGAGCGCGGTAAGCCCCTCCAAGTTGGTGAGTACCTTAAAACGGAGTGTGGGAAAATCATACAGGTGAGTGGCGCCATTGAAGCCGTGGCCCATGCCAGCTGTGAAGATTGGCACACCTTTTCTCGTGCCTGTTACCACATGGGGAATCGCCATGTGAAATTACAGGTTGGGGATCGCTGGCTACGTTTCAAACCGGACCATGTGCTTGAAGAGATGGTGCACTTGCTTGGATTATTAGTGAGCCATGAAAACGCAGTGTTTGTACCCGAGTCTGGAGCCTATAGTCATGGCCACCACCATCACTAACACTCAAAATGCACATACTGGGGAGACGCCGCACAGCGACCTTGCTCTGGCACGCTTACTCCAGTTAAGTAGCGTTAGTTTACCGGTCGGAGGGTATGCCTTTTCTCAAGGGATGGAGTATGCCATTGAGCGTGCCTGGGTGAAACGCTATGAGGATGTTGAACAATGGATTGGTTTGCAGCTGCGGGAGAATCTTTCCCGGGTTGATTTGCCGATTCTTCGTGGTGCCATGGAGAGTACACAGGAGCAGAACTGGTCTCGATTTTTATATCTCAACGACTTGGCCATAGCGTCGCGTGAAACAAAAGAGCTGCGCTTAACGGACACCGCCATGGGAGAAGCATTGTATCGCTTGCTAAAGAGTCTCAGTTTTGACTTTCCTTTTGTGACAGAGGCGGTCTCGATGGGACCTCAGGCGTTAAGTTTTGTGACCCTGTTTGGTTTTGCCGCGTCTCAATGGCAGATTGACTATCCGGCTGCTGCCACGGGCTTTACCTGGTCTTGGTTAGAAAACCAGGTGGCTGCGGCGACTAAGTTGGTTCCATTGGGGCAAACCCAAGCGCAGCAATTGCTCACTCAATTACAACCGGCTATTGGTCATACCCTTGCGATGGCCGAGAAAATAGCAGAATCAAATATCGGTGGCGGTCTACCTGCTTTAGCGATCGCCAGCGCACTGCACGAAACGCAGTACAGTCGATTATTCAGATCTTAGAGGTTAATTATGTCTAAACAAAAACAAACTTTGCGTATTGGGGTTGGGGGGCCAGTTGGATCTGGTAAAACCGCACTGCTTCGTTCACTTTGTGCTGCGATGAAGGACTATTACAACATTGCGGTGGTCACAAATGATATATACACCCAAGAGGATGCGCTTTTTTTAACAAAACATGAAGCGTTGGAAGCAGATCGGATTATCGGTGTTGAAACTGGAGGATGTCCCCATACCGCGATTCGTGAAGATGCCTCTATGAATTTAGCGGCTATTGACCAGTTGATGGCGCGTCATGGAGAGTTGGATGTTGTATTTGTTGAAAGTGGTGGCGATAATCTCAGCGCAACCTTTAGCCCTGAACTATCTGACCTGACGATTTATGTGATTGATGTTTCTGCTGGCGACAAGATTCCACGTAAAGGTGGCCCGGGCATCACCAAGTCAGATTTACTCATTATTAATAAAACAGACCTGGCTCCTTTAGTGGGGGCATCGTTAGCGGTGATGGATCACGATGCCAAAAAAATGCGTGGTGAGCGTCCCTTTGTTTTTTCTAATCTGAAGCAAGCGCAAGGGCTTGATGACATTATTCAATTTATTATTAGCGAAGGCATGTTAGAGGCAAAATCTTTACCACCTGCTAAAGCGGTTGTTTAATTGTCGAATGGAATGAATTTAATCTGTCGTTCCCCAAACTGTTTAGCGCACCCTCGAAGGGCAGGTATCCTCCTGTCCTATCGATGCGCTTCGCACTCTCCCCGTAAATAGATTATTCTTGCTTCGGATATCCATCGTGCGTATCAATCATATCCGCTATGCAACGGTGCACGGTTTAGACCGGTTAACAACATTTTGGTTTTCTCACATGCTTCACTACAGTGATCACTAAACCATTCCAAGTAAACAATGCGTATATTAAGTCTCTATGGCAGCCAAACAAAAAATTTTAAAGGTCCGCCGACACTATAATCAGTGGGTGGCGAATCAGACGCTGGAAGATTACGCCCTGCGGTTTACGGCTAGAAAGGCTCGGCAAATGGGGATTAGCCGTGTCGGGAAAACGGCGCTGGGGGCGACCGCTTTTTTAGCCCTTGAGAGCATCGCCGCTGCAGTGACCTTGAATTACGGTTTCGTCAATACCGTTGTCGCCATGTTTGTGGTAGCTGCCGTGCTTTTTA
>JBFKTM010000512.1:0-3180 GCA_041636295.1 Oleiphilaceae bacterium | reverse complement strand
GAGCGCCTGGAATTCCTGGGTGACTCGATTCTTAACTTTGTTATTGCAGAAGATCTGTTTCGACGATTCCCCAATGCCAGAGAGGGGCAGTTAAGTCGCCTTAGAGCCCAGCTGGTTAAGGGCGTTACCCTAGCCGAGATCGCAAAAGAATTCGGCTTGGGAGACTATCTCTTGCTGGGGTCAGGAGAGTTAAAAAGTGGCGGATTTCGTCGCGAGTCAATTCTGGCTGATGCAGTGGAATCCATTATTGGTGCGATCTTTAATGATGTTGGGTTTGATGCCTGCAAAGAGCGTATATTGCACTGGTATCATGATCGTTTAGAAGGGCTCTCACTGCAAGACACCAAGAAAGATCCCAAGACCCGACTACAGGAATTTTTGCAATCCAGGCAGCAGGCGTTACCACAATATGATGTTGTATCCGTGCAAGGCGAAGCTCATGCCCAAACATTTTTTGTTGAATGTCAGATCGATATGCTGAAGCAGAAAACAGAAGGCAAGGGGAGTAGCCGCCGAGTCGCAGAACAGCAAGCCGCAAGACGCGCATTGACCGCGCTTGGGCTAGAGGAATAACTTAACGTGGTAGTAGAAACAGTATGAGTGAAAATGAACAAGGTTCAGAAGGTGATATTAACGAAACTCGATGTGGATTCGTTGCAATAGTGGGCCGCCCCAATGTGGGGAAGTCGACGCTGCTAAATCATATATTGGGGCAGAAACTTAGTATCACCTCACGTAAGCCGCAAACCACTCGCCATCAGATTCTGGGTATCAAAACAGAAGACGACGTTCAGGTTGTCTATGTCGACACCCCTGGATTGCACCTGAAAGAGGTGAAAGCGATTAACCGTTACATGAATAAGGCTGCCTCAGATGCATTGAAAGATGTTGATCTGGTGGTCTTTGTGGTTGATCGTCAGCGCTGGACTGCCGAAGACGATTTGGTGCTGGAGAAAGTTAAACGTGCCCGTTGCCCTGTAGTATTGGCCGTAAACAAGATTGATCGTATAAAAGAGAAAGAAGTGCTACTGCCTTACCTTAGTGAGGTATCCACCAAAATGGATTTTGCCCAGATCATCCCGATCTCGGCAGAGAAAGGTCACAATATTGATCGTCTTGAAAAAGTGGTGGCGAGCTTTGTGCCGGAAAGTATTCACTTTTACCCTGAAGATCAGGTTACCGATAGAAGTCAGCGATTCCTTGCTGCTGAACTAATCCGAGAGAAGGTAATGCGTCAACTGGGTGAAGAGTTGCCCTATTCAGTAACTGTTGAAATTGAAGAGTTCAAACAGGACGGGAAAATACTGAGAATTGGTGGGCTGATACTGGTTGAGCGGCAGGGTCAAAAGAAGATCGTGATTGGTGACAAGGGGGAGCAGATTAAGATTATCGGTCGTGACGCCCGTCTAGACATGGAGCGGCTCTTTGAAAGCAAGGTGATGCTGACTCTCTGGGTGAAGGTAAAGAGTGGTTGGGCTGATAATGAACGTGCATTGAAGAGCCTGGGTTATGATGATCGATAATAGCCTCTCACGGTTACGATAACAGATAGCGCAGCCCGAATTCGGTTATGGCGACATCAGTATTAAGGGAACCTGCTTACCTGCTGCATAGCCGCCACTATCGGGAGTCAAGCCTGTTGGTGGATGTGCTCAGTCTCAACTATGGAGTTTTGCGGTTGGTGGTGAGAGGGGCGCTACGACCTTCCAGTTCACTCAAGGGCGTGTTGCAACCATTCCAACCGCTGTTGTTGGCCTGGCAGGGGCGTTCCGAACTAAAGAATTTAACAGATGTAGAGGTTTCCAGCCGATTACCGTCATTTAAAGGTGACTACCTGTATAGTGGGCTTTATCTCAACGAGATGTTGACTCGGCTTCTTCCCACCAATGATCCCAACCCTTCACTGTTTGCTGCCTATGCTGAAACGATGGGGGTTATGGCGGAAAAGGCACCACTAGAACCGGCTTTAAGGGTGTTCGAGTTTCACCTGCTTCAGGAGCTAGGTGCCTTTCCAAGTTTCACAGAAGAGGCTCTTTCCGGCGTAGGTATCGAGCCTCAAGCGCATTACTCCTGGAGTCCTGACGAGGGCTTTACCAGAATAATAGAATCGAGCAGAGCCTCTCATGTCCTTAAAGGGAGCCAATTAATTGAGTTGTCATGTGGTGACTTTAGCCACCGCGAAACCTTATTGGCGGCCAAGCGTCTGTCACGCTTAATGATTGACCACCTGTTAGGTGGAAGGCCCCTTAAAAGTAGAGAATTAATCGCAAAAGCGAGGGAGTTAAAAAAGCATGGCGCAAATGATTAACACGCCAAGACGTGTATTGCTTGGCGTAAATGTAGACCACGTAGCCACGCTTCGGCAGGCACGCGGAACCCGATATCCGGACCCGGTTTTGGCCGCATTGTTGGCTGAAGAGGCCGGTGCAGACGGCATTACCATTCACCCTCGGGAAGATGGGCGTCACATACAAGTGCGTGACGTGCTTATTCTAAAAGAGACTCTGAATACCCGGATGAACCTGGAAATGGCAGTGACAGAGAATATGTTGTCACTGGCGGAGAAGGTCAAGCCAGAGCACTGCTGTCTGGTACCGGAAAAACGAGAAGAACTTACCACTGAGGGCGGTCTTGATGTGTTGTCTCAAGAGTCCAGAATTAAAGAGGCCTGCACTCGTCTGGCAGAGCTTGGAAGCGAAGCATCACTGTTTATTGACGCCGATTTTGCGCAGATAGATGCCGCAGTAAGGTGCGGTGCACCCGCTATTGAAATTCATACGGGCCACTATGCGGACGCAGTGACTCCGGAAAGTGTTGCGCAAGAATTTGAGAAGGTGCGTGCCGGCGTAGAGTATGCGTTAAAGCAGGGGCTCATTGTCAATGCCGGGCACGGACTTCACTACCATAATACCCATGCAATAGCGGCCATTCCTGGTGTCAATGAGTTAAATATCGGACACAGTATTATTGCTCATGCGGTATTTGTAGGCTTGAAAGAGGCCGTAAAAGAGATGAAGGCAATCATTGATGCGTCGGCGAGATAATCGGCCATGATTAAAGGGGTTGGCACTGATATTGTTAAAGTGGCACGTATAACTCGCGCCCTAGAGAAGCATGGCGAACGTTTTGCCTCCCGTATTCTGACCCCCTCTGAACTTAATCGGTTTCAGGTGGCACCTG
>JBFKTM010000511.1:0-3180 GCA_041636295.1 Oleiphilaceae bacterium | reverse complement strand
ATACCATGAGATCATTCAACTGGATCATTGCAGCCTCAACACTCTGAGCCACCTGCCCGTTGCTCTGCCACTCTCTTTCAGCCTGTTTGAAGCGGTAATAGCGTTTCAGTACATCCGCCACCTGATCTCCTGCCTCCCCGACAATGCCTTGTCTGATCAACAACTGTATTTGAGCCATCTGAGTTTCAGAAAGGAGTTGAGGAAGACGATTAACCACTCTATCGAGTGACATTCGTGTTTGATCATCAAGTATTAAACTCCCATCGTCATCGAACCTGGCTTTCATTAATGCCTTTTCGACTTCCGGGAAGCCTATTGTCCAGTTACGATCGTATTCTTTTATAGACTCAGTTACCGTCGAATGCGTCTCTAGCTCATGGGAATCGGACTCATTCAAATAGGTTTCTGGAAAAGCAATCTCTGACACTGAACGGTCATATTCGAAAGGGTACTCGGCTACTTCATGCTCATCGGGAGTGGATAATTCCCTATTTGACAGGCTGTTCAAGGGCGTTGGCGCATCATCGACTATAACCCAGCTAATGCCTGTCGCAATCAACGCCAGAGCAACAAGATAGTGCGACTTTATTTTATTAGTATCTTTCACCGCAGTTACCAGATATGACTGAACGATTTAGTTAAGGATCAACAAATGTAATGGCGGCAACTGATTCGGCACGAACCACCTGGTACGTTTCCATTTTCGATCAATGGTTCGATAGAGTAATTATTTGCTAGTTTACTCAGGAGCTGCTTCACACCAAATAAGCGCTGAAACCAGACTAAATCAACAGATTCAAGAATGTCTTGTAGGAACTGACAATCTCGTCATATTTAGTTATAAATTGCAGACCAAACCTCAATATTTTCTTTTATGAACATTTTTTGACACGCTTTTCAACTTTTATGAATATAATAAACATACAAATAAGAACAATAACAACATCAAATAATAATAGACAATTAGCAATGGTAAACTCACATGGATTCTACGAGAACACCTTCTCTTTTATATCTATGGGATAAACGCACGCTCTATATCGGGCCACTCTTCGAGCCAATACATGTATCCCAAGGAGCCGCATCACTGATCGTAAGCCTCAACGGAGCGATAAAGTGTAGCGCCTCAGACAAAGAAGACGAGATCAGCTGTAGCAGTATCCTGCTTCCTCCAGGTACTGATTTCCACGCTAATACCGGTGACCGTATCGTCGCCAACTGTATGTTGGACCCAATTGGTTTTGATTTCGCACTGCTTGCACCACGAATGCAGCATAAACAAGCGTCTTTTTTCTACGAAATCCAGGAGGAAGAAAACTATGCGAAGTGTTTCAAATCAATATATCAATCTAACTACGCCTCAAAAGAGGCTTATGAAAAGCTTGATAGAATCATTTGTCCCTCTGAATCTATTGAAACATCAACCTATACCATTGATTCACGTATCGAACGGGTTATCGAACTGATCAAACACAATTTCGATGAAAACCTTTCCATCGAGTCAATGGCCGAGCAGGTAAACCTGTCAGTATCTCGCTTGGTACAGCTCTTCAAAAAACAAACCGGGGTTCCGATCAGGCGCTATCGACTCTGGCACCGCCTCTATCGAACGGTGGTGCTAACCAGCGAAACAGACAACCTCACCACCGCTGCGATAGCCGCCGGATTCTCAGACGCATCGCACCTCAACCACACGTTCAGAAGTATGTTAGGGGTAAAGCCCTCTTTAATTTTAGGGCAACCAAATAAAATCAGAATTATTACTTCGGAAAACGAAGTAAGACCAGTAACCACCCGAAATGAATCAGAATAGTCATAAATGAGAACTGGACCACAACGCCCAAGCGCTATAGTCCAGAGAACAGAAAGAGAGGTCTAATCGGTTATCACTCTCGTTAAAGCTACAGGTTATCCCTTACGTCCTGATATACAGCAGGGTCTTCAAATAGGGCTTCGTGCCATACACTGACCGTCTGAGTGCTGATACCACAAATAGCACTCTCAGCAGGCAAGACAACACTATCAACATCGGACCAGATAGAGCGATCACAACCACGCCCAGCCAGAGTATTCAGGAAGTCAGAACCTGGTCGCATATCAGTGCAAGAAGGGTTAAAGCACGCATAAGCGGCTGTTGTGCCATTATGAGGAGACCCAAGAGTGATAAAACGATCATTGGCAGCATAGCCGCCTTCGAACTCACGGAACCAGCGAGTGATCAGCCCCCCGTTTGAGTGCGCAATAATAGTGACTAGCTGATTGTTATGGTCCGCTCTGACATCTGCCACGAAATTCGCCAAATAGCCTGCCGCTGTTGAGTTATCATCCCATAACGTGCTCCAGGAGAAACGATACAGTGCACAAGCGGGATGCCCATCAGCGATGAAACGATCCACCATGGTATCCCATTGTGAGTTACTACCATTCCAGCCATGGATAAATACGATGGGTTGAGCGTTGGGGTCACACTCTGTGCTTCCACCTCCGCCACCAGACGCCATTGCGGCGGTTGCAAAAAGTGTCAAAGAGATACTGCTAATGAGTTTAAGTAGCCTATTCTTCATGATCATAAAACCTTTTTTGGGTATTGTTTTTATTTTGAATAATTACGCAGAAGTTAGTCAGGTCCAATTGAACTGCACGCAATTCCTTTTGATCATGAATAAGGATATGTCGGACAATCAGCCAGAATCTTGTATGATTTGATGAAGGTTTTGCAAAAAAGAGGCGTTACGAATTAACCGTTCAAGAAACAATTGAAATGGATGTTATTTTTTCACGATTTTCCGAAAAGTAATTCAGCATAAAATCGATAAACAGCCTTACTTTCTGGGGAAGGTAGTCACGGCTTTGATAGACACAGTAAATTCCCATTTCAGGCGGGTCATAAGACGACAGCACCTTTTCCAGTTGTCCATTTTTAAGTGCCTTAGAAACAATAAAACAAGGCGTTTGGACTATTCCATGCCCCTTCTCTGCCAACTCGGCAAGCACCAGTCCATTGTTGGAACGTAACAAACCATCGACTTCAATAAAGTGAGATTGGCCATCAAAACAAAACTGCCAACTATTTCGACGTTGCATCGAATAGACCAGGCAATTATGAAGACTTAGATCCTGTGGTATTTCCGGGGTTCCATGCTGCTTGAGATACTCAGGACTTGCACAGGTAATAAGCCT
>JBFKTM010000510.1:0-3181 GCA_041636295.1 Oleiphilaceae bacterium | reverse complement strand
GTTGATTAATGACGTGCGGGCGCTGCAGAGAGAAGATGCACTACAAGATGCTGTTGAACTAGGTGTTCCTGTTTGCTTGATGCATATGCAGGGGTCCCCCGAAACAATGCAGGATAATCCAGTCTATCAATCTGTGGTAGGTAGTGTTGAGGCATTTTTATTGGGGCGTGCTCAGTGCCTGGTCGATGCGGGGTTTAATCGTGACAATATTCTGATTGATCCCGGTTTTGGCTTTGGAAAGTCGTTAACACATAATTTACAGCTTTTAAATGGTGTAGACAGGCTGGTCAAAACAGGGTATCCCGTTTTAGTAGGGCTTTCTCGAAAGTCGATGATCGGTGCCATTCTAGATAAACCGGTGAGTGAGCGAGTAATAGGTAGTGTGGCAGCAGCAACAATTGCGGCCTACAAAGGTGCCTCTATTATTAGGGTGCACGATGTTCAAGAAACAATTGATGCTATGGCTATTGTGCAAGCCTTGCTTGAGGAGTGATGTATGGGTGAAAGGAAGTATTTTGGCACTGATGGGATTCGTGGAAAGGTTGGCGAAGGAGTTATTACGCCGGAGTTTGTGCTTAAGCTAGGGTGGGCAGTTGGGCAGGCATTTAAACAGCAGGGGCAGCGAGGGAAGGTCCTGATTGGTAAGGATACTCGATTATCAGGTTATATGTTTGAGTCAGCATTGGAGGCTGGATTATCTGCTGCCGGCGTTGATGTTGGTTTGTTGGGGCCGATGCCTACGCCGGCCATTGCTTATCTTACTCGCACCTTTCGGGCGTCTGCCGGTATTGTTATTAGTGCTTCCCATAACCCTCACTACGATAACGGCATTAAGTTTTTCTCTCAGCAAGGTTATAAGCTTGATGATGCACTTGAGGAGAAGATTGAGTCCCTTCTTGAGTGCGATCTGAAAGTTGTTGAGTCCGCACATTTGGGTAAGGCTTCCCGTATCGCTGATGCCGAAGGGCGTTACGTTGAGTTTTGTAAAAGCACCGTGCCTTACAATATGTCGCTAGAAGGTCTGAATATTGTTCTTGATTGTGCACATGGTGCAACTTATCACGTGGCTCCATCTGTTTTCACAGAGTTGGGAGCCACGGTAACGACATTAGGTGTAGAGCCAAACGGTTTAAATATTAATAAGGATGTTGGATCAACCAGTCCGGAGCAATTAGTTGCTGCAGTGTTGGAGCGGCAGGCCGATCTGGGGATCGCGTTTGATGGTGATGGTGATCGCGTAGTGATGGTGGATCATAAAGGGGAGGTCGTTGATGGTGACGAGCTTATCTATATTATTGCTCAAAACAGGCATAGAGGTGGTCGGCTAGGGGGGGGGGTTGTTGGTACGCTAATGACTAACTTTGGGGCTGAGTTGGCCTATCAGCAGATGGGTGTACCATTTCTGAGGGCAAATGTAGGTGACCGGTATGTAATGGAGAAGCTGGTCGAGAATCAGTGGTTGTTAGGTGGTGAAGGGTCGGGTCATATATTGTGTCTCGATAATTCGACAACCGGGGATGCCATTATTTCTGCGTTGCAGGTGTTGATTGCAGTGTGGGAAGAGGGGCGAACGTTGCACGAATTGAAGGCGGGTATGGAAAAGCTTCCGCAAACAATGATTAATGTTCGAGTTTCTCAAAAGTTTGACCCTGTTAAGCATCCTGCTGTGGCTGACGCAATTAAAGTTGCAGAACTTCGTTTTGCCGGCGAGGGGCGGGTATTATTGCGGCCGTCCGGAACTGAGCCGGTTATTCGGGTGATGGCTGAAGGGCGGGATGAGGCTGTGGTGAGTGATGTGGCAGCAACGCTTGCAAAAGAGGTCGAGTGTGCCAAAGTCTAGTGGTGTGTTAGTTGCCGGGCGGTTGCTATAACAGGATTATGATAATTGGTTAAATCTCTCTAAAATGGGGTGCGCGAGTACTTGTAAGTTATAAATAACTCGGTTAGTATTTGCGCCTCTTTAAATCCTGCTAAAAAAGGATAACGGTAAAGCGATGCGTCGTAAGATAATTGCCGGAAATTGGAAAATGAACGGTAATCGCCAGTTTGCAGTTGAACTGGTAGAGAAGCTGCAACCGATTGCTGAGGCTTTAAGTCGATCTGTGGAGGTTGTTGTTGCACCGCCATTTGTTCTGATGCCTACGGTTGGTCAATATTGCTCTACCGGCTTAAAGATGGCCTCGCAGGATGTATCTTGTTTTGATAACGGTGCTTATACGGGTGAGATATCGGCAGATATGTTGGTCGATATGGGGTGCCAATACAGTATAGTAGGGCATTCGGAGCGACGCGCTTTATTTGGTGATACTAATGAGTTGGTGGCGAAGAAGGTTGTTAAATCTCTAGATAAAGAGATTACTCCAATACTTTGTGTTGGGGAGACCTTGGAAGAGCGCGAAACAGGTAAGACGCTCGATGTGATTCGTGAGCAGATAGTTAGCGCACTCAAAGAATTAAATGAGCAGCAACTAGAAAATGTTGTTGTAGCCTATGAGCCGGTTTGGGCAATAGGAACTGGAAAGACGGCCACGCCTGAGCAAGCTCAGGAGGTGCACGCTTTCATTAGAAAAGAGATAGCTGGCATGAATGAGTCAGTTGCCGAGTTAATGCCTATTATTTATGGTGGTAGTGTAAAGGCTGATAATGCAGTCTCTCTTTTTGCGATGAATGACATAGATGGAGGTCTGGTAGGTGGGGCTTCTTTAAAATTTGAAGAGTTTGCTGAAATTTGTAAGGCGATAGGTTGATAGTATGGATTGGTTAGAGACATTGGTTCTTGTGGTTCATGTGCTGGTGTCTGTGGGCCTGGTAGGTTTGGTTCTCCTTCAGCAGGGTAAGGGGGCTGATGCGGGTGCATCTTTTGGTGGCGGTGCATCACAGACAGTGTTTGGTAGTCAGGGTAGTGGTAATTTCTTGACAAAGATGACTTCTTTGTTGGCTGTTGTATTTTTTGTGACTAGTTTTTCGTTGGCAATTTTTGCTAAACAAAAGTCGCAATTGACGGTTGATCAGGGAATTGCTGTTCCAGTTGTAAAAGAGTCTGTTGAAGCAGGAGGGCCGTCTGACGCCCCCCAACTGGAAACAAAAGAAGAAGGTAGTGCGGCTCCAGAGTTGGAGTGATTGGAAAAAGTTTAGCCGAAGTGGTGGAATTGGTAGACACGCTATCTTGAGGGGGTAGTGC
>JBFKTM010000509.1:0-3197 GCA_041636295.1 Oleiphilaceae bacterium | reverse complement strand
AATAGCTGCTCGTGCGGGATAGGGCTCTTGAAAGTACGTGGCCATCACCTCATTAACCGATGCAAAATTACCCAGGTCGGTCAGAAAAATATTGAGCTTGACGATATCTTTTAAATCGCCCCCCGCTGCCTGACACACTGCCTTCAGGTTATCAAATACACGACGTATTTGAACCGAAATGTCACCCTGCACTAACTCCATAGTTTCAGGATCAAGAGGAATCTGCCCGGATAGATAGACGGTATTGCCCACTTTTACCGCTTGCGAGTAGGTGCCAATTGCCTTGGGTGCCTGATCTGTCTGGATGATAGATTTATTGCTCATTGCTCTCCCTCAAATAGTCGTCTTGTTAATTCCCGGTTTCGGTTGTTAATGTTTCACCCGGGAAATACCGATAACAGCTTTCATATTACGAATACGCCGCATCACCCGAGCAAGATGCTGTCGCCCCTGCACATGAATCACCAAACTGATCACGCTCAGCTTCGCGTTTTGCTCTTCTACATTAATTTTTTCAATGTTGCCGTCCGCCATCGTAACGGCAGATGCCAGCTCGGCAATGATGCCACGCTGCCGCTCTAACTCAACCCTGAGCTTGACAGAAAACTCATCCGTAATATCTTTCGCCCAATTAAGCTGAATCAACTCATCCTTCTGTTTACCGTCAGACTGACTGCGCTGAGCCTTTGATGATAATTTTCCACAGTTCTCAGTATGAATCATCATGCCGCGGCCGCTATCCATTACGCCAACAATGGGATCTCCAGGAATAGGCTTGCAACAGTGAGCAAAACTCACCAATAATCCTTCCGTCCCCTTAATGGTCACACTGGAGGTTCTATCATTTTGGCTCAGCAAAGAGACCTGTTCATCAGATGGATGTTCATCGGTTGGTATCAGTTGACGCGCCACGATATAGGACATTCGACTGCCCAGTCCAATCTCTTCCAAAATATCACTAAAACTACTGACACGATTATGTTTAACCACCCGTTTAATTTGTTCGTCCGGGATATCAGACAGTTTCTTGCCGAAGCTATTGAGCGACTTTTTCAACAGCAAGCGCCCGAGTTCGGCGGATTCACTCTGTTTCTGCTGTTTAAGGAAGTGTCGAATGCCGCTCTTGGCCTTACCGGTCACCACAAAATTCAGCCAGGAGAGGCTTGGCTTGGCACCCGGCGCAGTAACCACTTCAATGGTCTGACCACTCTCCAGCGGAACACTTAACGGAGAGAGCACCTTGTTTACCCGACAGGCAACACAGGCATTACCGATATCGGTATGAATGCTGTAGGCGAAATCAACCGGGGTTGCACCCGCTGGCAGTTCCAGTATTTTACCCTTGGGGGTAAAAACGTATATCTCATCAGGAAACAGGTCAATTTTGACATCCTCAATAAACTCCATCGAGTCGTCCGCCTGCTCCCGCATTTCCATCAAACCTTTCACCCAGCGATCAACCCGAACCTGATTGGCGGCCGCCAGGTCAGGAAAACTGGACTTATATAACCAGTGGGCTGCAATACCGTTATTGGCCAACTCTTCCATCTCCGCAGTGCGGATCTGTATCTCAATATTGACATGCATGCCAAATAGCGTGGTATGCAATGACTGATAGCCATTCGCTTTCGGCATGGCGATATAATCTTTGAAACGGCCAGGGAGAGGTTTATAAAGGCTGTGAACAGCCCCCAGAATTCGGTAACAACTGTCTTCAGTGTCGGTAATGATTCGAAAGGCATAAACATCCATGATCTCATGAAATGATTTATGCTTGTATTTCATCTTCTGATAAATGCTGTTGAGGTGTTTTTCTCGACCAATGATCATACCATTAAGGTCTCGTTGGCTGAGTTTCTCTTCCAGACGGCTTTTAATTTCGCCGATGATTTCCTGGTGGTTGCCTCTGAGATTCTGGACGGCTTTGCGAATATACTTGGCACGCATGGGATAAAGCGCGGCAAAACCAAGATCTTCCAACTCTATGCGAATGCTATTGATACCCAGCCGGTTGGCTATGGGGGCATAGATGTCGAGGGTTTCTGTCGCAATGCGTCGGCGCTTTTCAGGGTGCAACGGCCCCAGTGTTCGCATGTTGTGAAGGCGATCTGCCAGCTTCACCAAAATGACTCGGATATCGTTGGCCATCGCCAGCGTCATCTTCCGAAAGTTTTCAGCCTGCGCTTCCGCCTTCGATTTAAATTCGATCTGGGTCAGCTTGCTTACACCGTCAACCAGCTCTGCGACCACACTGCCAAACTGAGCGGCCAGTTCCTCCTTGGTAACCTCGGTATCTTCGATAACATCGTGCAGCAGTGCCGCCATCAAGGTTTGTGGATCCATGCGCAACCCGGCAAGAATACGCGCCACGGCTAACGGGTGAACAATATAGGGCTCCCCACTGCGACGGAACTGCCCTTCATGGGCTTGTTCGGCACAAATATAAGCCTGTCGCACCAGATTGATTGCCTGATCATCCAGATATTCTTTCAATCCTTCAGTAAAAGCATCAATATTCGGCACATAGTCTCCTGCCCTTAGGGCTCAACATAAGCAAAAAGTAACCCCCGAATATTCCAGAGCTCATAACGCCGTATACGAATAAATTCCGAGGTGTTTGATCGAGGGTATACCTATCTGAAAATCCTATCTATTCAGGCACTATATCGAGTTGAGAACAAGACATCCAGACAAAAAAACCCGAATGGCGAAACATCCGGGTTTTTTAGTGATTCTCCACGTACTGACTACTACTATAAGCGTCGTACAGAGATTTTCAAGTGGGGCACAGCAACTATGTTATTCGCTGTCATCCGCATCAAAAATAGACTTATCAATAAATCCTTCAGCAACTTCTCTTAAAGCAACCACAGTAGGCTTATCGTTTTCCCACGCTACTTTCGGATCTTTGCCACCGGTCGCCAACTGACGCGCTCTTTTTGTGGAGATCATTACCAACTCAAAGCGATTGTCTACATTTTCCAAACAATCTTCTACGGTTACTCTTGCCATCAGGAACCCCGACTAAAATACTCAACCACACTTAGGTAGAGCCACTACCACAGCGATAAAAGAACTATTGCTACTATCGCCGCCGCACTTACCAGCACCCTACCACCGACTAAAAATTTAACGGCACAGTTTACCTAACACAGCCTAGCTATGACAAGAGATCCTGTAGAATATTGGCAACATTT
>JBFKTM010000508.1:0-3208 GCA_041636295.1 Oleiphilaceae bacterium | reverse complement strand
TCGCTGTGGTCGTCATGTAACCTGATCACAGGATCCATTACTTTCAATGGTTTGCAGAGCCTTCGGTATGACGAAAGAGCGTTGCTGAGCGGTCACTAGTTAGTTCTCATCCAGAAACATTTTTTCGTCATCCTTCGGCTTGACCGAAGGATCCACAAGTCGTTGAAATTAATAGATCCCGTGATCAAGTCACAGGATGACGACGGGAGATTTATCGTATTTATGGATAAGAACTAGTTAGCGGATATCGCGCCGGAATAAGTTCCGTATATAAAACTGAATATATTGATATCTAATGCTTTAGCAAGCCCATTCGGCTCATGCCCTATCAATGGTGAAAGCCATAACCTCTTCAATATTGGTCGTTCCCTGCATCACCATCTGAAGCCGATCTAAACCAAGCGCTACGCCTGAGCAAACAGGCATTCCTGCCTTTAATGCCGCAACCAGATTTTGATCAATGGCAACCTCCGGCAATTGATGGGTCTTTCTGGCCCGATTATCCGCCTCAAAGCGCTGCAGCTGCTCGTCGGCATCCACCAATTCATAATAGCCATTAGCTAACTCCAGGCCATTAATATAGAGTTCAAAGCGCTCCGCAACAGAGACACCATCAACCACTTTTACTCTGGCCAGTGATGCCTGACTGGAAGGGTACTCGGTTACAAATACCGGCCTTTCACAACCCAACTGGGCTTCAATACAGTGTGTCAGCAACAGATCAAGACAGTCATCACGCGACAGGCCAGCACTATTGATTGCCGTTTTTTCTACCGCTAGCAGAGCCAACGCCTGATCATCAATACGGTGAGGGTCAATACCAAGGAACTTTTCAAAAATCTGTTGATAGGTGACCGTTTCCGGCACTGCAATCTTCGCAACCCATGAAAGATAATCTGCCATTTCTGACATCAAGTCTTGTAGGTTATAGCCGGGACGATACCACTCCAACATAGTAAATTCTGGATTATGCCGCCTACCCAGCTCACCATTTCTAAAACATTTGGCAATCTGGTAGATAGATCCGACTCCCGCCGCCAACAACCGCTTCATCGCAAATTCAGGCGATGTTTGCAGATACATGGAATGAGGGGATGATTGATCAGGCAAAGTTACCTGAGCCGAGATACTGGCAAGGTGAAGGTCTGTAGCAGAAGCATGGGACAAAAGAGGCGTATCAACTTCCAACACCCCTCTTTCCAAAAAGAATCGTCTGGTTGCCTGTAGTAGCTCAGCTCGCTGCGTTAATGCAGCGAGCTCACAACCGGGACGCCAGGTCATTAAGACTTGGCTCGACTAACATATTCACCCGTACGAGTGTCTATTCTCAAAACCTCACCGATATTAACGAATAGCGGAACACTCACAACCGCCCCTGTAGTAAAGGTAGCTGGCTTTGAACCGCCCTGAGCGGTATCACCTTTCAGCCCCGGATCAGTCTCAACCACTTCCAGCTCAACGAAGTTAGGTGGAGTAACCGACAGTGGTGCGCCGTTGTAGAGTGTAACCGTATAAATATTCTGTTCTTTCAGCCACTTCTTGGTATCTCCAACGGCACTATCATCCGCTGCATACTGTTCAAAAGAGCCATCTGTCAGCATGAAGTGCCAAAATTCGCCATCGGTATACAGATATTCCATATCCAGTTCGATTACGTCAGCCCCTTCCAGCGACTCGCCTGATCGGAAAGTACGCTCCCAAACACGTCCCGTTTTAAGATTTCGCAGCTTAACTCGGTTGAAGGCCTGCCCTTTTCCAGGCTTTACGAATTCGTTCTCAAGGATGGCACAAGGGTCCCCCTCGAGCATAACCTTAACACCTGATTTGAATTCATTGGTAGAATATGTGCCCATTGTTCCTCACCGATCATAAAAAAATAACTGTTAAATTCCCGAGTGTCATTGGGCATTTGCTCCGAGACTCAGAAACATTAAATATGGAAAGTCGCTAATGATACCGCGAACCCTTGATGCTGTCGAAATTCCTGATTGGAAAGAGATACTTTCTAACGCAATTTCCTCGCCTGAAGCACTAGCTAAACGCCTGGACATTGCCCCCTCCGACATTTCAAACCTTGCACATGGTGATTTCCGGATTTTCGCGCCAGAACCATACCTGCAACGGATCGAAAAGGGAAATATTAACGACCCACTATTATTGCAGATTCTACCTCATCATGCCGAACTTAACTCACCTTTAAGTTATACCACCGACCCATTATCGGAAAACGCCTATAATGCGATCCCGGGCTTGATACATAAGTACCAGAGCCGTGTACTCCTGGTCTCTGGCTCTAGCTGTGCCATTAACTGTCGCTATTGCTTTCGACGCCATTTTCCCTATACGGAAAATACCCTTTCAAGAGAACAGTGGCTTAAGGCTCTCGAATACATTCATCAGCATACCGAGCTGAACGAAGTGATATTGAGTGGCGGAGACCCCCTCGTTACCAATGACAAACAACTGCGCTGGTTAACGGAGCGTATTGGCGAAATTCCGCATATCAAACGGCTACGCATTCACACACGGCTTCCTGTGGTTATTCCTCAACGCATTGACCGCTCTCTAATGGAATGGCTAGAAGCCGTGCCCCTGCAAACGATCATGGTGCTACACATCAACCACCCTAATGAAGTCGACGTTGCGGTTAAACAGGCCATTCAAAATATCAAACAGACAGGAACACTGGTGCTCAATCAGTCCGTATTGCTGGCGGGAATCAATGACTGTGCAACCACCCTCGGCAAGCTGAGTGAGGCACTCTTTGATGCGGGTGCCTTACCTTACTACCTGCATCAACTGGATAAAATAAAAGGCGCGGCACATTTCGACCTTTCACACGACAAAATAAAAGCGATCTATTCCGAACTCTTAGGGTTATTGCCTGGCTACCTGGTTCCTAAACTCGTTGCAGAAATTCCCCACCGCACCTCAAAAACACCAATAGATCTATTTTTACAATAATTTAAAATTCACCTTTAACTAACTGTTGTAAACTACGCCACTCAAATTATCTAAAAAACGCTCCGCTGAATGTCATGTCTGCACAGGGATGACATTCATGGGTTTGATCAGAGATTCCTTAAAGACGAAAAGTGGAGAAAGCAACCACCAGCCGTGAAGAAAAAGTAAAAAAATGCAAAATTGAGCTGGTTTGCGAGAAATTGCAGACCATCAAACAGTTTTTACTGACACTTCGCAAATCTCT
>JBFKTM010000507.1:0-3211 GCA_041636295.1 Oleiphilaceae bacterium | reverse complement strand
GAGCCGGTTGCAGCAGTTTTCAATCTCTTCGGTGGTTTCTATAAAGCAATCATAGAAATCATCGATGATCTCTCGATCCAGCGTCGTAAAGCTTTCGCAGGTAAAGGTGGACATCGTTCAGGAACTCCTGGTTAGCGTGCTAAGCCAATGAAGCGTTGATTCGATTCCGGTCGAATGTAAACCCCGATTCGGTTATCTTTAAAATAGCAGTGAAGGGCCGAGCTAGCCATGAAACCCGCACTCTATTTTTAATGATTGTGGGGTTTCAAGCCATTCGCAAACAAATGTCACTGCCTGTTGCAGATTCAGTTCTGCCTGATTAGATAACGTCTCTTCAAAGTCATCAAACCAGTATCCTCTGATGCCTAACAGATAGCTCTCTGGCGTGGTGGCGTAGAGGGTTTCCGTCAGTTTCAGTAACGCTGCGGGGGATATGGAGTGTGAGCCCCACGGAGGGCTCTCTTTCGCACTATGCAGCTGCTCGAAGTGGTAGGGGGCATCACCACACATCATGGCATCAATAAAGACCACGGTATCAGCTGCTGCCATGGCCAAGGCATGTTCCACAGAAAGTTGGTAACCGATATCGACACATACATTGGTTATGCCCCGTGCTTGAATACTTTTTGCGCAGGCGGGGCCTAGTCCGTCATCCTGACGCCCCGGATTTCCGTAACCAATGACCAGTATCCGGTTGTGAATGCCGAGTGAATGAATTTTCAGCATGGCTAATTACCGGTTGGGCTCGACAAATTGGCTCTCCTCATCAAGGAGTGTGCCTGCGGCGTCATAAATTTCGACCATTAGTGGCATCTGGCCCAAGGCGTGGGTTGCGCAGGAGAGGCAAGGATCATAGGCTCGTACTGCTACCTCTACATGGTTCAGCATGGCATCGGTGATTCGGGATTTGCCATTCAGGTATTTTTTGGCAACTTCGGTGACCGCATTATTCATTGCCGTGTTGTTATGGGTGGTGGATACAATCAGGTTGCAGTAGGTGACTTGGCTGTTCTCATTAACTTTATAGTGGTGAAACAGTGAGCCGCGCGGCGCTTCTATTACCGCAATGCCCTCTTCGCGCCGCTCGCCCTTTACCACCAGATCTGTGCCTTGCAGGTCTGGGTCAAGCAACAGCTCCTTAATCTTTTCCACGCAGTGCAGTGCCTCAATCATCCGAGCCCAGTGATAGGCCAGTGTCATATTATTGGGTTTGTTGGCAGTCAGCTGCCGAAAGGCTTTAAGCGCTTGGTCGGCCAGCGGGGTGTCGATGAAACCCACAGTATTCATTCTGGATAAAGGCCCGACCCGATACCAGCCATCGATATTGCCACGGCTTTTGATGTAGGGGAACTTCATGTAGGACCATGGCCGCACCTCTTCCATCAGATAGTCATTAAACTGGTGATAATCCACCTGATCAAAGATCAGGTTACCGGCAGCATCAATGGCGCGGAGATTGCCATGGTAGAGGTCGAGCGCACCATCTTCACGTACCAGTGACATATGGTTGGAGCTGAAATGAGCGAATTGTTTGATGAGTCCAAGATGTTCTTCAGTGTAGCTTTTTGCGATCTCCACCGCCCCCTGCGCCCAGCCAATCATGGTGTCGATCTCTTTTAGCAGCAGATCCCGCGCTTGCCGTGACAGGTTATTGTTAATACCGCCGGGAATAGCACCGGTGCCGTGTATTTTTTTGCCCGCCGTATGAAAGATAATTTCCTGACCAAATTTACGCATCAGAATGCCTTGTTTGGCCAGCTCAGGGAACGCTTTGATCACCTCAAATATGTTGCGTTTGGGTTTTTTTGCCCCGAAGCCAAACAGCAAGTCTGGGGAGCTGAGGTGGAAAAAGTGCAGAACATTACTCTGCATGACCTGTCCGTAATGCATCAGGCGGCGCATCTTCTCTGCCGTGGGGGTAAGTTGCTCGGCACCGACAATCTGATCCATGGCTTTGGCGGCAGCCAGGTGGTGACTAACCGGGCAGATACCACAGAGGCGTTGCACAATAACCGGGACTTCCCACAGTAGTCGGCCACGAATAAAACGCTCGAAACCACGAAACTCCACAATATGCAGCCGAGCCTCGTCTACGTTATGGTCTTCATCCAGGTGGATGGTTACCTTACCGTGCCCCTCAACCCGGGTTAATGGGTCTATTTCGACGATACGTGTTCCTGACATAGTAACTTCCTAATAGTGACTCTCTAATAACAGTGGCTCTCTAATTGTTGTGCCCTAGTCATATCGGATGAGCGCGCCATCCAACTCTGCTGGGTTACCGCTAATGAGCGCATTTAATGCAACCCAGAACACATCGGCAGTAGGGGGGCAACCTGGTATCTGGTAATCGACTTTAACCACCTCAACACAGGTATAGACCTTGTCTAGCAGTAGCGGTAGGGCGGGGTCATTGGGAATCTGGTTGCCTGGGTTATAGACCTTATCGCTACTGTTGTAGGCTTCTTCCAGACACTCCCGCAGCGGGTCGTCGGAGTGCATGATGGCGTTACGCATCACCGGCAGCCCACCCATAATGGCACACTGCCCCACAGCCACTAGCACATCACAGTGGCGCCGAAACTCCTGCAGCACATGAACGTTGTCTTCGTTGCAGCAGCCCCCTTCGATAAGCCCGATATCGCACCGTCGGGTGAAGGCTTTTTTATCGTTGAGAGGGGAGCGGTCAAACTCGACCCGCTCCAACAACGTAATCAGGCGTTCGTCGAGATCAAGCAGAGACATATGACATCCGAAGCAGCCTGCCAGGGAGGTGGTCGCAATGCGTTTTTTTCTCATGGCAATTAATGGACTCCTGTTTATGGCTCGTCGGAGTGGGATGGATCGATGTTCTTCACCGATATCCGGCGGTTTCCAGCCGTGGATTCATCGGTTTCAAACTCATC
This sequence comes from Oleiphilaceae bacterium, assembly GCA_041636295.1. Lineage (GTDB taxonomy): Bacteria > Pseudomonadota > Gammaproteobacteria > Pseudomonadales > Oleiphilaceae > Alkalimarinus. The sequence continues at coordinate 305 of JBFKTM010000507.1, read as the reverse complement.
GGTTTCAAATTCATGGCCAATAGGCAGGTTGTCAAACTCCCGCTGGCCAATCGGGGTGGTGAATCCTTCATTTTTTCGAAGAATGCACCCCACCGGGCAGACCGCTTTTGACAACGCATAGTCATGGCGGTCTGCATCGGTATCCGCCAGACAGTATCCGTTGACGCCGATGCGCTTGTGAATACCACGACCCACATAGTCGAAGATGTTTTTACCATCCACATCGCGACTGGCTCGAATGCAGCGGCCACACAGAATGCAGCGGTTGGTGTCCAGAGCGATGTCCGGGTGACTCGCATCAACCG
>JBFKTM010000506.1:0-3217 GCA_041636295.1 Oleiphilaceae bacterium | reverse complement strand
TTTTAAAGATTGGTCAAACCAGCTACAAGCCCCTTGAGGCTATTGAGATGACTGAGGGGTTGAACTCTCTCCTTAGCGTTAATCTAACGGCCAAGATGAGCCGAAGTGTTGAAAATGTTGAATTGCTTAGGGCTCGAATACAGCAGCTAGATTGCAGCAAACTAATTGACCTTTCTGTGTCTTGGGATATACCCGTTGAATCGCTTCTACGTTACCCTATTTTGTTAAAAGACAGGGTGACCCGTGACAATGTCTTGCTTAGGTTAAACCAGAAAGGGATTGCTGCAACCTCGATGTATCAGTCTGCATTGACTAAGGTGAAGGGTGTATCTGATGTGTTGCCTTATAAAGCCAATTACAATGACGCCGTGGCTAGCGATTTTGCAGACAGACTATTAACGCTTCCTTCGCATTCAGGCTTGGATCTAAGGTCAATTGATACAATCGATGAGGTATTGCAGACTTTCGCTTAAACTGCTTGTGGCATTCCATCGCGCCGTGAATGAGAAAAGGGTTACGTGTTGTTATCTGGCTGGCCTGGATTCTTCAGGTATTCGGTGTAGGTATCCAGATACGACCTAAGACGATCTATCCCTTTGATGCAGTTGCTTTGAATATCACATTGAGTTGAAACGGATATCCACGAGCCTGCTCGATTTCCAAATATACGGTTGATGGAGCCCGCAAGTTTGGCCTTAAGTGGGTGCGTGTACGCCTTTCCGTTAATTAAATACCAGTACCAAACAACAACACCTTCTCCCTTATCATTCTCTAATATCAGCTGCTTTACGGAACCTGTTTGCAGCCCGGTATCAATGTCACTCGTTTGAACGAGAGAAAACATATCATCGTTAAAGTTTTTATTTTTAAAGTAGATTAGCTCTTTTCCCTGAGATTGATGCTGGTAGTGAATGAGGTCGAGGTGGACCTTATTTCCATTTTTAATGTATCCGCTACTTATATGAGTATCAGGTTCAATGAAATAAGGGCCCCATGGCGTTTTTTCGAAAAGCGGTCCAAGCCAATTGGATTGCTTTAAAGGAGGCTGAATTGTTGTGGCTGTTGCGGGAGTTTCGTCAGAGTGCAGTAAAAGGGCAGGGAGCGACAGGATAAAAATAACAATGAAGGGCACCGTTACTAATCTAATTGTAGTTGTGGTCTCTTTTTGTTCTGGGTGCCTTTTATCTGCCTTCGTGGTGGTGTTTCTACTCTCAATTTTATGTGAAATAAAATAGAGAGGAAGCAGGGTGAATAGTGTGAAAATTACCCAGCCCCACCATTCGTGGTCTTTTACAAGGGGGGACTCCATATCCGTCCAGTACCCGGCAATAATAATTCCGAAAACTCTTACCCAGTTACTAAACATGGATAACGCTAGTGATATGAGTATCAGTGTTACCTTTTGTTTGATTGTGGTTAGAAATAAGTAGCTGTATACCGAAGATAAAAATAGCCCTACAAGTATATATTTAACGCCGCTACAGCCTCCCGCTACAAAAAAAGTTCCTACAGGTAGTGTAATGTACAGGCCCTGAATCTGTGCTGGAATATCGAAAACCCAGAGTAAAAATTGATTCACTGAAACGGTGATGATTTGAAATAGAGGGGAGAAATCGTCCCAGATCGGGGCTGCAAACAGCAGTAACAGTACCGGAAAGGTCATTAGTTTTGTGTTTTTCCAGCCAAAATAAGTGCCTAGGCTGAGTAGAAATAGAATTGGTAATAAAAGTAGCTGTAGTGTTTTTATGTCGCCGGCAGAAGCTACTAACATCGCAAAGATAGCCAATAGCAACGAAAATAAGATAAAAACGTTCGGTTTTGCAGTTAGTAAAATCTGCCGCATGGGTAATTTAGACAGCAAATACAGTGAGATCGCAAGCGTTAGGTAACCATGAGTATAAGTATAAGAGTCAACCCAAAGCTGGTGAAAGCTTTGTAACTCGGAACTGTAGGCCATTATGATGGTCACTATAGTCGCTAGTGTGAAAGAGAGGCCTATTTTAGTGCTAGTGTTAGCATTTACTGAATACATACAAAAAGCGTACTGGGTAATGAGTTAATAAAAAGAGTAGGGGTTATACCCGTTCCTGTGATTAAAGTCGAACATCAATGTCACACTTAAAATTTAATGTGGAAATAATAAGTAAATGCGTTACTTATGATAGCTAATGTCGTGTCAGTAATATTTACATGTGGAACTATGGTGCGCATATGTGACGTGTCTATAGTGTTGTAATGTAAGGAAATATATAGATTGGCACGCGGTATGCTTTAAATTTGCTTAACAATTATAAGTTATAAAAATGCGCATTAGTATTTTTATATATAAATAAAATTGTCTAAATTGTCTGATTAAAAAGGAATGCTCATGAAAAGCTTGAAAATTAGTGCTATTGCTCTGGGAGTAGCTCTGTCACAAGGAGTTGCCGCTTATACTATCAACGATGACTACGTTGGTGCAGGATGGAGTGGTGATCGTCTCGGCGGTAGCGATTTCGAAGTACAAGGCATGAATGTGAATTTCGATGCCACAAACCTCTATGTAGACGTGTTTACAAACTTTGCAGAGCCTCATAGCCCTTACAATTATGGTGACCTGTTTATCAGTGTAGATGGTTGGAATCCTAACGGAGCCGCACTCTATGCTGCTGATGATTACTCAAACGGTGAAACTTGGGAATTTGCCGTTGATACTTCAACTGCCGATGTTGTTGCACTTGACGTGGATTATGATCTTGCTATTCAAACCAGTAATGAAGCGTTGCCAGGCAAAGCGGTTTGGGGCGGGATTCGTTTAAACCAAGAAGTTCGATACAGTGGTAATGGTGGTACGGATGTTGGTAACGCATTGGTTGACGTAAGCAATGCAGGCCAAAATGGGTGGTTGTCCTACACTATCTCTTTGGCTGATCTTGGTTTGACCGGTGCGCTGACTAACCCTCAGGAAATTGGCCTAAAGTGGGGCATGACTTGTGCCAACGATTCTATCGAAGGCTCTTTCTTGGTGCCTGAGCCAGGCAGCTTGGCGCTGTTGGGTCTAGGCCTGGTTGGTCTTGGTGCTGTACGCCGCAAGAAAAGCTAAGTTTTAGCGGATCTTTTTAAAAACCCATTAACCTGTTAAGGTTGATGGGTTTTTTATTGGCGCCTGTACTATGCTTGATAATGAAAGTTTAATTGTTTTCCAGCTTTACCACTCTCGTTTTTTACCTAATCTGAC
>JBFKTM010000505.1:0-3222 GCA_041636295.1 Oleiphilaceae bacterium | reverse complement strand
CGGTGATCGGGCCATTGAAATTGAGAGCTATCCGGGGGCATTTTCGCAGATTATCACTAACTTAATTATGAACTCCCTTGTACACGGATTTCCTGACGAGAGAGAGGGTGCTATCGACATGGCGATTAAACAGCTGGGTGACCAGGTGATCCTAACCTACTCGGATAACGGCCAAGGTATTAGTGCCGAGAATCTGACCAGGATATTTGATCCATTTTTTACCACCCAACGAGGCAAGGGGGGAACCGGGCTTGGACTGCATATTGTTTACAATCTGGTGACTCAAAAGTTATTGGGCTCGATCAAATGCGACAGCGAACCCGGGAACGGCACGACATTTACGTTGCTGATTCCATCGATGCCAAAACCCTCAAGCGTCGCGGTGTCATCGTGAAATACGCCTTCAGCGGTATGCTATATTTATATAGTGCGCGTCTGAGTGTCAGTCGATGCCCCGTATTTTTGGAAAAGAGCCAGTAAAAGATGCGTTACCATGGCCAAATCTCCGATCAATAGTTTATTTGCCGAATCTGATACGGCTGCGGAAGCAGACGCATCAGTACCTAAGGCAGTGCTGCCTCCTTGGAAAGTGCTGATTGTCGATGATGACAAAGAGGTGCACGAGCTGACCAAATTAATCTTGCACCCGTTTCGCTTTGAGGGGCGTAAGATAGACTTTCTCAGTGCATTTTCTGGTCGGGAGTCTTTAGCGCTATTACAGCAGCATGAGGACATTGCCCTGGTACTGCTCGATGTTGTCATGGAAACGGATCATGCCGGATTGGACGTGGCCAGACAGATCCGTGAAACACTGGACAATCAGTTGATTCGTATTATTTTACGGACCGGGCAACCGGGTCAGGCACCGGAAGAGCAGGTCGTTATTGACTATGATATCAATGACTACAAAGATAAGTCAGACCTGACCGCCTCCAAGCTTAAAACCATGACGATTGCGGCGTTAAGGGGGTATCGTGATCTGCATCGTCTGGCCTCCAATCGTCAGAGTCTGATGAAAGTGGCCGATGCCTCCACCGCTCTATTTCATCTGCACTCACTGCACAGTTTTGCACTGGATATCTTGCTTAAACTGAGTTCGCTGTGGCCGCTGGGGGCCAAGCCCCTTGCCACTGAGCGAGCGACAACGGTAATCCCTGCTTCAGCTATCCAGACATCAGGCTGGGTGGCGAACGAGTGCAATGGTCAATTCAGGATAGTGGCAGGCGTTGGCCAATACGCCCCGCTTCAGACTCAGGCACTGGATGAGATTATACCCGAACAGACAATGCTAAATGTGCAGCAGGTCAACCAGAGCCGACAGCCTCTTTTTTTACCGGAATACAGTCTGTTGTTTATTAGCGCCTCCAGTCGGAAGCACAGCTTCATCATCTATCTGGAAAATTGCCCGGTGGTGGATGAGTGGGAGCGGCAGTTGATCCAGTTGTTGTGTACCAATATCTCGACGGCCTATGACAATGTTGGGTTGTTATCGAGCCTTGAGAAGTTGAATCAGTCGCTGGAAAGCAAGGTGCAGCAACGCACGGCGGAGCTGGAAAAGGCAAAAGTGGCCGCCGAGGCCGCCACACATGCGAAAAGTCTGTTTTTAGCCAATATCTCCCATGAGATCCGTACCCCTTTAAATGCAATTCTCGGTTTTGCCCAGCTCTCACTGCGAACTCCGAATATACCTAAAGCCCAATCGGACATGCTACATGCGATTGAGAAAGCGGGTAATCACCTGTTGGAGGTGATCAACGAGGTGCTGGAGCTGTCAAAAATAGAAGCGGGGGGGATGGAAATTGATGCCTCGGACTTTTATCTGTCACAGCTGGTCGATGACATAGTCTCCATGTTCAGTCTGAGATGCGAGCAAAAAGGCTTGCTCTGGCAGTTGGACAGCAATATTCAAGCGAGCAAAGTGGTCAGGGGGGATGCCGCTAAGCTACGGCAAGTATTGATCAATCTGTTGGGTAACGCCGTGAAGTTTACCGAGCATGGTTCGGTTCAATTGCGGGTCACTCAGAAGACCGAACACCGTTTTCTGTTTGAAGTTAGTGATACCGGACCGGGTATCTCTCCGCAAGAACAAGCGGCTATTTTTGATGCCTTTTATCAGGCTAATACCGATCGACACACCACCGGTACGGGTCTCGGTTTATCCATATCCAGGCGACAGATAGAGCTGATGGGTGGACGTCTGGAGCTACAGTCCCAATTGGGGCAGGGTAGCCGTTTTTTCTTTCAAATTGTACTTCCCGACGCCTCGCAGGAGGCGCTCCCTCGCTCACCGCCAGATAGACGAATTATGGGTTTAAAAGCTGGCACACGGCTATCGGCCCTGGTGGTGGATGATGTGAAGGAGAACCGGATCATGCTGAGTAGCTTGCTGCACGATCTTGGTATTGAGGTGAGGAGTGCAGAAAATGGTCTGGAGGCCTTGAGCTGCTTGCGGCAACATCGGGACGACATTGTGTTTATGGATATTCGGATGCCGGTGATGAATGGTGATGAAGCGGTGGCACAGATACGCCGTGAATTTCAGCATGAACCGATCATTTGTGTAGCGATATCTGCCTACAGTATGGCTCATGAAGTGGAATACTATTTGTCTGCCGGTTTTGATCGTTACATTCCTAAACCCTTTCAGTTTGAAACGATCTATCAGACCCTGCAGGAACTCTGCGGGGTTGAATTTGAGTATGAGGCGATTGACTCACCCGACGAAGTGCCTGGCAAAGACAAAACCGAGCTGGATTTTAGCCATGTCGTGCTACCGGAAACTCTGTACACAGCCCTTATGGAGGCCGCAGAGTTGAATAGGATGACGCACATTCGTCAGCTGCTTGATGAGGTTGAAGCCGTTAAAGCGGGTGGGGTGGAGTTATCGGCCCATTTATATGGTTTGTTGGTCAACTACGATACCCAGGGAATAGTGGAAACGTTACAGCGAGTCGCTCATGGTGATGCACACTGAAACTGCTTTTTCGAATAATTGCTTAGCTGCTTTTAAAAACTGCTCGGTACTGAGTGAGCTAGTATCGTCTGAATTAGCGAGATGTTACCGATGAGTGAGTTAATAACTGAGGAGGGTGTCATGGCTCATGAGCCCATTAATATCAAAGACTCAAGAATACTGGTGGTAGACGATACTCCAGCAAATCTCGACCTTTTTAGTCAGATTCTCGAATCAGAAGGTTATGCGGTATCGTTCGCGACGAATGG
>JBFKTM010000504.1:0-3224 GCA_041636295.1 Oleiphilaceae bacterium | reverse complement strand
GGGCTGTTCTTTTGGCAAACCAAGGCGCTTAACTATGTCTGGTCCAGTCAAGCGAAGCGAGAGGACTCCTGGCCCAATGCGTTTGCTCCAGACAATACCCGAATGGTCGCGGTGAGGACAATGGATGATCAGACCGGCACTTGGTATAGCGAGAAGCGAAACGTCTATGAAGCCTTAAAAAGCTGGCTTGGCGAGGAGGTACAGACTATCGATGCGGTTGCCATCATGACCGATAGTGATAACACGGGCGGCCAGGCAGTGGCATTTTATGGTGATATTTATTTTTCTAAGGAGTGACCCCTGACCCATGAGTAGTCCTGACCCAACGGCGGGCAATTCACTGTTTAATAACGTTCAACTCTATTCAACAACATGAGTCGCTGTGCCGACCGCTTGATGAACGCTGTACGGGCGGACAAGGCACTGTCCCATAGGAGCAAAATACACAGCAATCCTTTGGTTTAGGTTTCAACAGCGTATGGCAGTGTTTGCATTCATAAAACCACTGGCAGGCATCGGTCGGCATGGTTTCTAACTGCTTGTGGCCACAGTTTGGGCAGGTAATCTCAGATTGCAGTTTGGGGATATTGCTCATTTCATCTCTGATTATCTTGATACTCTTAACTACAAGCATAGAAGATCGTCAAAAAATAGTCTTGACCTGAGTGTTAGACCTAAAATTAGGATTAACAAAACGCAAGGAGAAGGACGATGATCAAACCACTTATATCCATTGCTATTCTTATGGTTTCGCTTTCGTTGCAGGCGGCCCCCTCCGGAACGGATCTTATTGTCGGCATGGAGAAGCTGATGTGGAGCAAAACGACTCACGGCCGCTTTACCATGTCCATCAAAACACAGTATTGGCATCGGCAACTTGATTTGGAAGCATGGCTTGATCGCCCTGAAAAAACCTTTGTTCGTATTCACTCACCGAAAAAAGAGAAGGGCGTCGGTTCATTACGCATTGGCGGTGAGATGTGGAATTATCTTCCCAAGGTTGATCGTACCATTAAAATCCCCCCCTCGATGATGCTGCAACCCTGGATGGGGTCTGACTTCAGCAATGATGATCTGGTGAAAGAGAGTAGTCTTGAAAATGATTACAGCCATGAAATTACCGAAGCCTTCTCTCAGAACGGCAAATCAGTCTATCGCATTATCTCAACCCCAAAACCCAATGCACCGGTAGTCTGGGGGAAACTAGAATTCCTGGTTTATAGCGATTACATACCGATACAGCAGACTTTTTTTGATGATCGGGGCAAGGTGGTCAAAGTGATGCAGTACAGCGATATTCGTACGATGGATGGCCGGGAGATCCCCACTCGGTGGCGCATGGAACCGGCAGATAAATCAGAGCAATTTACCGAGATTGTTGTTGATGAGTTGTGCTTTGATCGCCCAGTGGACGATGGACTGTTTACGTTGCGGAGTTTACGGAATCCGAAATAAGGGGGAATTATGAGTATTGTTAGCACTCAGGATCTGACCAAAACCTATCGACAGAATGGGATTGCCGTTAATGCATTGCAAGGCGTTACCGTCGATATTGACGCGGGTGAGTTCACCGTGATGGTTGGGCCATCTGGCTCGGGTAAAACGACACTGCTCAACCATATTGGCGCGTTGGATGTGCCTACGTCGGGGTCGATACGTATTGATGATCAGCCTTTAGAGGATTTAAGCCGCAGCGCTTTAACGCGGTTGCGGTTATGGAAAATAGGCTTTGTTTTTCAGGAGTATAACCTGATCTCGGTGCTAACCGCTCTGGAAAACGTGGAGTATGTCATGTTGCTGCAGGGCGTAGATGCAAAAGAACGAAAAGCACGGGCCGAAGCGATTCTTGATGAAGTTGGCCTAGCGAATATGGTACACCGTCGACCTCAAGAACTGTCGGGAGGGCAGCAGCAGAGAGTGGCCGTTGCCAGGGCGATGGTGACGCAACCGGCCATCATCCTGGCCGATGAACCCACCGCCAACCTGGACTCAAAAACAGGTGCCAGCCTACTCGACCTGATGCGTGATTTGAACGAGCAGCACGGCATTACCTTTCTCTTCTCAACCCATGATCCAATGGTGATGGAGCGGGCCAAGCGCGTTATTCGTCTAAAAGATGGTCGAATTGATGCCGATGAGAGGAGGTAGCTGATGCGCATAGTGTGGCTTACTTTACGCAACCTGCTGAGGAATCGCCGTCGTAGTCTCATTACCCTCTCTTCCGTCGTCATTGGTTGTGCCTCGCTGATTTTTGTCTGGGGTTTTATAGACGGCATTAACACGCAGATGATTGATAACAGCACCGGCTATGTCAGCGGTCATATCAAAATCCACCGTAGCGGTTTTCATGAAAGCAAAGAGTTGAATATCGCGATTGATCAACAGAGCCCCATTGCCGAGACTTTAAGCAAGGAAAACGCTATCGCAGGCTTCGCGCCTCGCCTGGAAGGCGTTGCACTGGCCAGTGTTGGCGAAAAATCCCGGATGGTACAGACCATTGGCGTTGACCCCGCTAAAGAATCTACGGTCACTCAGATCAAACAGGCCATTGTGGCAGGGCGTTATCTGCAGGCGGATGCCACCAATGAAGTGGTGCTGGGGGATGATGCGTTAACCGCCTTTGAGGCCAGTGTCGGTGATGAAATTGTTCTGATTACCCAGGCTGCTGATGGTTCAATTGGGGCTGATCGGTTTCAGGTGGTGGGGAGTTTTAATACCGGCATTGAAGTGATGGATCGTAATCTGGCCTATATACCCTTGGCGGGAGCCCAAGAGCTGTTTTCTTTATGGGGGCGGGTCACTGCATGGGCGATTAAACTTGAGGATCGGAATCAGGTAGATGCGACGACAGCCAGCCTCAAACAGCAACTCGAAGGCGAATACGAGGTACTGAGCTGGCAGGAGATGATGCCCTCCATGCTACAAATGCTGGAGTTTCATGAAGCCGTTGCCTACGTGGTACTGTTTGTAGTGTTTATGGTGGTTACCGCGGGCATTGCCAATACCATCCTGATGTCGGTGATGGAGAGAACCCGTGAATTTGGTGTGATGATGGCCTTGGGCACTCAACGCAACCAAATACTGACCCTGGTGCTCTCTGAATCGGTATTGATCGGTGTGGTGGGTATTGTGCTGGGGAGCCTGTTAGGCGTCTCCATTAATGCCTATTATGCCAATACGGGAATGGATCTTGGGCGCTACTCTCAGGCGATGGAGACCATGCC
>JBFKTM010000503.1:0-3226 GCA_041636295.1 Oleiphilaceae bacterium | reverse complement strand
TGAGGGAAAAATGAAGAACAACGCCTGTTCCCTTTCCTATTTCCAATTCACTCATATCTTTACCTTTTGGCGGCTACCTTGCTTAACGCGGGAAACCATCTCTCTATTTATCGTAATCAGTCTTACGCTTTTTCTATTGTCTCTGAAGAAGGCTTTCTAAATATATCCAGAGCCATCATTATGGCACCTACCGTAATGGCAGAGTCAGCCAGGTTAAATGCGGGAAAGTGATAGTTACCCCAATAGAAGTGAAGAAAATCAACCACGTAACCCAGCACTACACGATCATATAAATTACCCAGCGCACCGCCCAAGACCAGCGCAATGGCAATAGCTAACCACTTATCACTTTTTAAGGTGGCCAGCCATTTAACAAGCATTCCGCTAATAACCACGGCTAATACGGCAAAAAACCAACGTTGCCAGCCTCCGGCATTGGCTAAAAAGCTGAACGCCGCTCCGGTATTGTGAAGCAGTGTAAAATTAAAGAACGGCAACACAGGCACCGAAATGGCGTATTCCAACATATTTGTTGCCAGTGATTTTGTGCCTAAATCGAGCACTACAATCACGGCTGCCAACCACAACCATTTCAACATAAAAACCTTACTTTCAATCAAATTTTGAATAACGATCGATGAGTGGCGTGCTTAGCACGCCACTCCATTTAACCTCTAAGCAAACTGTCTGGATTCGCCTTCGCCATCAACGTTTTCGATACAGCGGCCACACAGTTTCGGGTGAACCTCGTGACTACCGACTTCTTCGCGCTGATGCCAACACCGGTCACACTTCTGATGTTCGCTGGAGACCACCAACACTTTAAGACCTTCAACGTCAGTTGGCACAGCTCGCTCAGCCCCTTCAGCAGATAAACCACAGACCTTAGCTTCAGAGGTAATCAAGACAAACCGTAGCTCTTCACCCAGTGTCGTTAAGGCCTGGAACAAGTCACCTTCACAATAGAGTGTAACTTCAGTTGTTAATGAGCCCTTTACCTTGCCGGCGTTACGCTGCTCTTCCAACTGCTTGTTGACCGCTGTTTTTACCGCCAGAATCTGTTCCCAGTAGGCTCGCCCCTGAACTTCTTCGTCATCCAGTGGTTGCAGCCCCTGATACCACTGCTCTACAAAGACTGTATTGCCACGCTCACCAGGCAAGCTGGCCCAGATCTCATCTGCCGTGAAGCTAAGAATCGGTGCTATCCAGCGCACCAGTGCCTCCGTGATCTGATACATCGCGGTCTGGCAAGAGCGTCGCGGCAAACTGTCAGGCTTGGTGGTGTATTGACGGTCTTTAATGATATCGAGATAGAAACCACCCAGATCGATATTACAGAACTGAAGCACCTTCTGAGATACGGTCAGGAAGTTATAATCATCATACGCTTCAACAAGCTCTTGTTGTAGTAACAGTGCACGATCAACAACCCAACGATCCAGCGCCAGCATCTCGTCTGTTGCGACCATGTCAGTAGCCGGGTTAAATCCCTTGATATTCGCCAACAAGAAACGGGCAGTATTACGAATGCGTCGATAGGAGTCTGCGGTGCGCTTCAATATCTCATCCGAAACGGTCATTTCACCGCTATAGTCTGTCGCTGCTACCCACAAGCGCAGAATATCGGCTCCCAGTTTGTTCATTACCTCTTGCGGTGCGACCACGTTCCCCATCGATTTGGACATTTTTTTGCCCTGTCCATCCACCGTAAAACCGTGGGTTAACACCTGTTTGTAGGGTGCCTTCCCATTGATTGCAATGCCGGTTTTTAGGGATGACTGGAACCAGCCACGATGCTGGTCTGAACCTTCAAGATATAAATCGGCAGGATACTGCCCCAACTCTTCTCGCTGTTTTAATACAGCCGCATGGGTTACACCGGAGTCAAACCAAACATCCAGGGTGTCGGTCACTTTCTGCCACTGATCAGCCTCATCACCCAGCACTTCAGCAGGGTCAAGATCAAACCAGGCATCCATCCCCTCCAGCTCAACGCGCTTGGCTACTTCCTCCATCAGGCGGCTGGTTTCAGGGTGCAACTCTTGAGTCTCTTTATTAACAAACAAGGCAATCGGCACACCCCAGGTACGCTGCCGGGAGATACACCAGTCTGGACTCTGCTCCAGCATCCCTTCAATACGACTCTGCCCCCACTCAGGCACCCATTTAACACCTTTAACCGCTTCAAGCGCAGCCTCTTTAAGACCATTTTTATCCATGCTCACAAACCACTGAGGGGTCGCACGGAAAATAAGGGGGGTTTTGGTTCTCCAGCAATGGGGATAGCTGTGGCGGAATGACTTCTTATACACCAGCTTTTGCCGCTGATCTAAAACATCCAGCACTTTTTCATCGACTTTATAGACGTGCTCACCTGCAAATAGCTCGGCACTCTCACGAAATACACCATGATCATCAACCAGATTGAGTGTTTCCAGACCGTAGGCGCGTCCCACATTAAAGTCATCGACACCATGATCTGGAGCGGTGTGAACCGCACCGGTACCCGCGTCCGTCGTCACATGATCACCCAGAATAACCGGCACCTGGCGTTTGGCATAAAACGGGTGAGCTAACAGCTTGTGCTCTAAGTCGGCACCCTTACAGCGCCCCACAACTTGATACTGTTCAACACCATAGCGCTCCATATTATCAACATGAAGGGCTTCGGCCATGACTAGTCGCTCTTTGCCAAAGCCCGTATCACATTCAACCAACACATACTCTAATCCGGCATTCAGCGACACCGCCTGATTAGACGGCAGGGTCCAGGGTGTTGTCGTCCAAATAACAACAGAGATCTCACCCTCTCCTTCGTTATTTTCCAACTCAAATGCGCTAACAAAGTCAGCCTGGTCAACCGGCGTAAAACGCACATCTATGGCAATTGACTCTTTATCTTGATATTCAACCTCGGCTTCCGCCAAGGCCGAACCACCGACAACACTCCAGTAAACGGGTTTAAACCCCTTGTGCAGGTGGCCATTCTCGACAATCTTTCCGAGAGAACGAATAATATCCGCCTCAAACGAGTAGTTCATCGTTAAATAGGGATTCTCCCAGTCACCCAACACACCAAGGCGAATAAAGTCTTCACGCTGACCATCAACCTGCTTCTGAGCATACTCCCGACACGCCTTACGGAATGCTTTGAAGTCTACCTTCACACCCGCTTTACCAATTTTCTTCTCTACATTGTGCTCAATCGGCAAACCATGGCAGTCCC
>JBFKTM010000502.1:0-3235 GCA_041636295.1 Oleiphilaceae bacterium | reverse complement strand
TATTGTAACCACCACAAAGAGCATCGACTAACCGCTGAGGAGTGCTCAAAAATGGACCAGGGCACACACTTCGTTAGAACGCCGGAAGAGTCGATTGAGCTAAATAAGCGTAAATACCCCTCAATTATTATCTCGGCTAGCGGCATGGCAAGTGGTGGGCGAGTGCTACACCATTTGAAAGCTCTCGCACCCAATCACAAAAACAGCATTGTCTTTGTGGGTTTTCAGGCGCCTGGTACCCGTGGGGATGCATTGGTCAATGGTGCGCAACAAGTGAAAATACACGGAGCGTATCATCCGGTTAAGGCAGAGGTTTTTCATCTAGACAGTTTGTCAGCCCATGGCGACTATGAAGAGATACTTGAGTGGTTATCGCAATCGCCAATAAATCCGAGAAAAACATTCGTGACACATGGAGAGTCGACAGCAGCTGACAGTATGCGATTAAAACTTGAGGAGAAATTTGGTTGGGCAGTTGAAGTGCCCGATATGGGGGATGAGTACGAATTGTAATCACTCGGTAGCCAGTATCTCTTTTACTAACCACCGAGTTGCTATACTTTTTGTAACTTGTAACTTGTAACTTGTAACTTGTAACTTGCTATCTATTTAACCGTAAGCAGATGCGCGTTTTTGGCAACGGTTTTCTCACCAATACCGGAAACGCTAGACAGGTCTTGCAGGTTAGGGAATGGGCCGTAAGCTTCACGATATTCAACAATGGCATTTGCCTTTTTTAGGCCAATACCTTTAATTGCAGTGGCTAGTGTATGGGCGTCTGCGGTATTGATGTTGATTTTTCCTGTTTCTACTGAGATCGCACGGTTCTCGGAGTCAGTTTGCGCAAACGCAGTGTTTATCGGTAGTAGCGGAAGGCAGAGTGTTGTCAGTAGTGTCAATAGAGAGATCCATTTTGAGGTTCGCATTTTAAATTCCTTTTAAAGCGATTGAAAAGTAAGTTAAACGTAATGGCAGGCCATTTTACGAGATTTTTGCGGTGGATGAGCAGGGCGCGAACAAGGGGGAGGTAAGCGTCAAGTCAGGGAGCACATTCCTTATGCCCCCTCCTTGGCTTAACGCTTCACCGAATCCTTTCGGTGCTTAACTTCCTTGTCTCGTATCCTTACGGACAGTCATTGCATCCATGCGGGAACCTATTCTATAGGCTAAAAAAGATGACGCTATAGGAAATTGACTATGATTTGTGTAAGAGATTTCGCACAGGGTTTTTGACCTGTATGCTCATATATTGAGTTGCTATTCAGAGAGTGTTCGTCATAAACTGCGCCGAACAGTTCAAGAAAATGGAAATTTTATGAATATACTTCACCACGGAGCGGTGAATGGTGTCACCGGCTCATGCCATGAGCTAATAACGGATGCGAATAATGGCATTCTTATTGACTGTGGATTGTTTCAGGGCGCTGAGACTTCAGGCAAGGGCGCTGATAAAAATAACCTTGAAATTGACTTTCCTATTGCTCATATCAAAGCACTGGTGGTGACCCATGTGCATATTGACCATGTTGGGCGAATTCCTTATCTATTAGCGGCCGGTTTTAGTGGGCCAATAATCTGCTCTGAACCTTCCGCTATATTGCTGCCTCTGGTGTTGGAAGATGCCCTCAAAGTGGGTTTTACCCGTAATCGGCAGTTAATTGAGCGCTTTTTGAATACCGTTCAGCAGCTGATTGTTCCTGTTCCCTATGGGGAGTCGCATGAAGTGTGTGCGGATATATCGATTAAGTTGCAACCGGCAGGTCATATCTTAGGGTCCGCTTATGTCATGTGCAGAGTGGGTACGTCATCTGGCCTCAAGCAGGCTGTATTCTCCGGTGACCTCGGTGCGCCCCATTCTCCTCTGCTAGCGGCCCCTAAAGCACCCTATGGTTGTGATGTATTGGTCATTGAGAGCACTTATGGTGATAGACGGCATGCCAATCGCAAGCATCGACGGCAACAGTTTCAGGCGATTATCGAACATGCGGTTAAAGACCTTGGTGTGGTTTTGATTCCCGCGTTCAGTATCGGTCGAACGCAAGAGTTGCTGTATGAGCTGGAAACCATTATCCATCAAAATCGAAACAAGAGACTCACCACATCAATGGCCTGGGATGATATTGAAGTCGTCATTGATTCGCCGCTCGCCGCAAAATTTACCGATATTTACCGCAAACTTGAACCCTATTGGGATAAAGAAGCTCGTAAACGTGTCAGGGAAGGGCGGCACCCCCTTTCGTTTGAGCAAGTGACAACCGTTGAGCACCACGATGACCATCTGCAAACAGTGAGTTACCTGAAGAAAACGGCGCGACCGACCATTGTGATTGCTGCCAGCGGCATGTGCGCAGGTGGTAGAATTCTGAACTACCTTAAGGCGTTGTTGGGTGATAGGCGAACCGATGTGCTGTTCGTCGGCTATCAGGCTAAAGGTACGCCGGGGCATGATATCCAAAAGTACGGAGTAGCCGGTGGTTATGTTGAGCTAGATGGAGAGCGATACACTATTAACGCTCGAGTCCATACTATTTCTGGTTATTCCGCCCATGCAGATCAGAAGAATCTCATAGACTTTGTGAGGCGAATGAAAAACAAACCCCATGAGATTCGAATTGTTCATGGCGACGAAAGTGCTAAGCGAATGTTGCAGAGGGAATTTGAGGTGCTGTATGGAAGTAGCACCAAGGTTGTTATACCTAACTAATGGTGAATTATTTTACTCCATTTGGGTGAATAGGTTTGCCCGTGGAATATTACTCCCCTAGAATACGTGCTCGTGTTTATTGGGTTATTGTGCTAACGAAAAGGTGTGTGTACGGATGAAGTTTTTGGTGACTGGTGGTGCAGGTTTTATTGGTTCGGCTGTTGTTAGGTATCTAATTAAAGAAACCAGTCATAGTGTAATAAATGTCGATAAGCTCACCTACGCGGGTAATTTGGAAAGTCTGAAAGAAGTTGACCACTCTGATCGTTATTCGTTTGCGCAGGCGGATATTGGTGACAGTCAGGCAATGACGGCTATTTTTCAACAGTTTCAGCCGGACTATGTGATGCATCTTGCAGCGGAGTCTCATGTTGACCGCTCTATCGATGGCCCAGCAGCCTTTATCCAGACCAATATTGTCGGCACTTATGCGTTATTGGAAGTAGCGAGGGCCTATTGGAATAGCCTTGAAGGTGAAAAGCAGCAGCGGTTCAGATTTCACCACATCTCTACTGATGAAGTATACGGTAC
>JBFKTM010000501.1:0-3235 GCA_041636295.1 Oleiphilaceae bacterium | reverse complement strand
TTATCCCTGAGGAGAAAAACCCATTAATAAACGATGAAATTGAAGACCATGTACCAAGCATTAATGAGTCGGAAGCTGTTGTTGAAGTTGAACCGCAACCAAAAGAAATTATTCACAAAAATATTGAGACTGTAGATGGTACAGAAAATGTAGACAGTCTAGATAGTCTAGATAGTCTAGATAGTCTAGATAGTATGATCAATGAGTCTAGTGGTCGTGTTGACAATAACATTGAAAAATCAGGTGCTAGTGCCATAGAAAAACCTGTAGTCAACATCCAAGAGAGTAGTAGCCACCCTCAGAGCGGAGTTACTTTAAAGGATTCAGGTAGCACAAGTGCCTCTAGTCGTCGTAAACCGGATAATTTTCCGTCGCCAGAAGAGATTCCTGTTAATAAGCATGTTGAAATCGACAAACAGGATTACATAGACGGGGATCTGTTGGAGAAGCAGGGCTATGTTAGAGATGATAATGATCTTCCTTACTACACTTGGACCGACGAGCAAGGACGTATCAGAAATACCTACTATCGACCAGAGCCATCCAAGAGTAGTGAATCAAGGCAAGCAACTTCAGGCAACAAAGCCAAACTAATTAAACAACCAATAAAGTATACGGTAGCGGAACAGTATCGGCGTGTCACTCCAGGTGGCAATTCGTCGAAACATGAAGAGGTCGATGAGTTCGCACAGCAACTATTTTTTAATGGACAAGACCATAGTTTTTTAAACGTATTCGAACAGCGTTGTTGTACCGATCTTCCAAAAACCAATACCTTTACGTTGGACTTCGAAGACTCTATTTATATCGAACTGGATGGAGAGTCAGAACTCTATCCGTTTTCTGAGGGGGAAAGTCCTTTCTCACTTATACGATTGCCAAGTAATTTAAAGGATTATGCACTGGAGTTAAAAACATTTATAAAATCCAGTAGTAAGAGGGGGATTAAACGTGGTGTATTTGTACCTCAGATGGTGATGCTTAATGACGAGTTTGAGGTCATTCGCATTATAAGAAATCCTTCTCTCGAATTTAAACCTGAAAATTGGTACCGTCACGGTTACTTAAAAGGTGTTTTTGACGTAGCTATAACCAGTGGCGAGCGTTACCTGTTGATCAATACTACCAGAGAGCATCTCGCTTCAAAAAGCACGATTGAGTCAGAAAAAACGGTGGTTCTGAATCCTCAAAAACTAGGATCGTTTGAGATTTCAGCTAAACGACTTTAATATTAAGTTGCTAATTTTCTTGAATATCAGGAATGATCCAAGGCACAGAAAACCACTGATATCGATTCTCTCCCTCTATTTTGGCAGTGCAATTGTATCTAAATCGCCTTGTCTTAAATGGAGCTGAGGCGCTCACTTCGAGATGATTACTGGATCTGTTCCGTATTGTTAGTTTGCCAATAGATGAGCCAAAACAGTTAATACGGTCTAAGATTTCTCGGTCTCCATAAATACTCAGGGCCGGTGGGTTAGCCTTTCTAGGGGCTAGTGTGGCGTATGAAGGTTCTACGGTAATATTCTCAAAAGCAATGCTATTAAGTTTCACTGCTAGCTGTGGGAATTGGCCAAACCGATTAGAGGCAGGGAATCTAGGTAGGTACTGCAAGTTTGAAGTGAGGCCAATCGCACCAGAGTGTTGACCAAAACTGATATACCCTAGCTCTGACATGAGTTGAATCGTTTCCTCATCAAATTCACCATAAGGGTAGGCAAATAGCTTAACGTCCTGTTTTAAGTGTTTGTTGATAATATCCTGCGCTTGTTTTATCTCTCTAATAACGGTATTTCTCCACTGGGCTGAGCTTTGGTCATGACGTATCAGATGCGTATGATTATGAGTGTGGTTGGCGATAGTCGCGCCATGCTTTTTCATTTCGCTGAGCTGCTTCCAGGTGACGTGGCTCGCCCTTGCTTCTTCAATAGGAGCGGTATTAACGAAAATAGTAAAAGGGAATTCGTACTCTTTAAGCATAGGGTATGCAATTTCATACGTCGATTGGTAGCCGTCGTCAAAAGTGATAGCAACGAGTTGGGTATTAACGTCTTTTTTTTGTTGAATTAAACTAACTAGTTTAGGGAGAGAGACTACGGTAAACCGGTTATCTTTAAGGTACTGTAGATGCTCCCTAAATAGGTGAGGCGAGGTGCTAGTGCTGGGGGGTGTTTGATCATCGATATGATGGTACTGTAACACAACGGCCGGATAGACCTTTGCGGGTCCCGCGGCAGTGAATAGCAGCGCCATTAGTACGTTAATGAGTTTTACGTTCAATTATTGTACCTATGCGTTCTGGTTAGTGTGGCCATTGCCTGATTGATCTTTTGTAACGTCTCTTTTGATCCCCCTTTATCAGGGTGATGACGAGAGGCGAGGCGTTTGTATTGCAGCTTTATTTCGCGAAATGTCACGGGTGGAGACAACTCTAAGATTTCAAGAGATTCTCGGTGCGCCTCAGGGTGGTGAAAATCTTTCCAAAATCCGAGAATAAGTAGGTCAATGTCCTGAGGGATTGTGTCTGTCAGGTGGTTAAGATTCAAGTAGTATTCGGCAAGATGGTCGATTGCCGTTATTTTGGATTGAGTGTGAGGCGTGGCGGGTGAAATTGTGGAGGCTGCATTGTTATCTGCCAGCTCAATGGCTAATGGTGATATTTTTAGAAAGCCTTTATTGGATTTTAATAGTCGAGCGCGTAAACGATACAGTGCATGAAAAAGAATAAAGTGGACTTGAAAAAGTTCATGGCTTTCTCTAAGTGAAAAGTGACAAAGTAACTCATGAGGGGGGGATTGCAGTTTTTTTATCAGGTTATATTCTGATATAGACTGGAATTCGGTACAAAGGATAATCTGCTCAATTGTAACTATCAATTGCTCTATTAACAGGTGCGATATTTTGCTATCGAATTCATTCATCGAGTGAACCAAATGTAATAGTGATAGTCTTAGCTTCTCTCCGCCTATCGTAACACGTCTAATTAAAGGATTATTGTTCAGAATGTCAAAGTTATTTCACGTATTCATCACTTTTATGCTGGTTTCCAGAATATCTATTGCGGCTCCTAAAGCTGACTTGTGGGATATATGGCTAGCTTCAGATGAGGCGAGCACAACGAAAATTTCTCATCAACTATGGGGGGTATTTTTAACCCGGCATGTGGTTGTAAATGATAATGGAAATAGCTTGGTAGATTATAGCAATGTGTCTCCGCAACAAAAAAAAGATCTGC
>JBFKTM010000500.1:0-3235 GCA_041636295.1 Oleiphilaceae bacterium | reverse complement strand
GCCCCCAATCAGTACATCAAATCTACCAAGTTACGCAAAGCGCAGCTGTTATTGAGCCAAGGTAAACAGGCCAACGAAGCCAGTTTTGAAGTGGGCTTTAGCAGCTTTTCCCAGTTTAGTCGGGAGTATAAAAGAACGTTTGGCTACCCCCCTTCGGAAACCCTGTCTAATGCGGGTATTATAAATCTGGCTCCGCAACAGGCTAGCGTCGCCAGTAGTAATCAGACAATTGGAGACGTTAACTGGGGGCGGTTCTAGCCACAGCCTCAAACGAAGTCACTTTCCTGACATCATTAAGGCCCTGGCATTTTTCAATGCAAACAAACTCAGTACATATTCTTTTTATAATCTAGCGCTAGCCCGTTCTCCATGGCGCCTGGTAAAGACACCGCAGCGCGCGCCACTTTTGCCTGCAGGGAGTTTTCTTTACTGTGTTTTATATGCGCCTTGAAGATTTCAGAGGGGACTAAATCTTCAGGCGTTCTTTGTGCCGGCCACAGTTTGGCGCTGGTAATTGCTTGGCTTGTGGTTTTTTTGATCGAGCTAGCAGTCACTGAAGTAGTAAGCTTGGGTTGTTTGCCTTGCACGACGAATCTCTCTAACAGAGATTCATCCGTGTAAAGCGCCGCTGTTCCTTTAATTTCAATCATCTCGTGATAACCAGGCATCAAGGCGATGATGCAAACTTCCGGCTGTTCAATGATATTGCGAAAACTATCGATTCTTCGATTGCCTGGCCTGTCGGCAAAGCAGAAAACACCTTCCACTTCCTGGAGTAGAGAGCCTCCCGGATCACCCTTGGGACTGACGTCCACGTGTCCGCGGCTATTCATACTCGCCAAAACTAAAAACGTAGACTGTTTGATAAAATCTGGTATCTCGCCCTGTGTATGCTCGATGGACTCAGGCTGCCAAAAATTAGAGCGACGGAAGGCTTTGGCGCAATGTAAGTAACATTCCTCGACGTTTAACGTGATGTGCTCCTCTTCGATGCGAGAAACCCTCCCGTTAATACGCAAAGATTCATCCATACCGCTTACCATAAACAGCGCCCCAAATGACATGTCATGATCAACAATGCTTGCGTCATCGAGTGCGGCCAGAGGAACGTTAACCTGCCCTGCATTGGGTACGGAGGCGAACCCTTTTTCACCACCTACTGACGTTAGCTCAAGTTGTCCTGATTTACCGAAAGCCAAAAAACCGAAACTAGCGTAAGACAGCCAACGCATGGCGTGTTCGTCGATATAGTCGATGACTTTGAGGTCTCTCGGCGCGGGCAGTTTTCCAACTCGCTTTTGTACCTGCTCAATAGTGGTGCACTTGGATGTGAATTTGGGCATGTTTATTACCTCCGCGTGTTCTGCAGTGTCGAATCCAAATAGAGATCAATATACTTTTCATAGTTGTTCCAGGGGTATTCGCTAATCGTAATCACGTTAAGCGCAATGCCATGAACGAAACACATTAAGCTCTCAAGAAAAACCATCATGGATGTTTGATCCTTAGGGTGTGACAATTCTTGCATAATAGGGCCAACAATGAGCAGCATCTCCGTGGCAATATTGGCGTGGTTAATAAAGAAATCATCCGATGATGAGGCGCGATCTTCATTTAAAAAAACGATGCGGAAACGATCTTGATGCGTGACCCAATAGTTTAAGTAAGTCATACACATTTGCTTGAGCTTACTTTTTGCTTCATGCTGCTTATCGACCTCGGATTTGACCAGAGCAAACAGTTCGTTAAAAAACTCCGCCCAAATATGATGTAAAATCGCATTTTTATTCGGGAAGTACTTATACAGTGTCATGGTGCCCATGCTGGCTTTTGCGGCTATTTTTCTCATAGACACAGAATCATAACCTTCCGCCATAAACAGGGCCTGAGCGTTGTCTATTATCTTATCGATCTTTTCCTGACGCTCAACATCCGATTGTTTTGGCCTGCCCTTTTTAGAATCTTTAGTCATGGTGATGTTGATAGACCTTAGCCCCATTAATCCAGGTGCTCTCGACGGTGGTTGAATGATTAAACGGATCGCCATTTACGATGACAAAATCAGCGGGCGCATCTGGTTCTACACCCGACTTTGACGTACCTGTAATACCTTGAGAACCCGCAACCGTATAAGCGTAAACCGCTTCTTCAGGACAGACGGCTTCGTTCTCCAGATAAATCTTACCGCCTTCAATGTTGCGTTCAACGGCACAGCGCATATTGTGCAGCGGGTCTAACGGACCGCAGGGATAATCCGAGCTCATGATTAAGTTTACATCGGCATCCAGCAAGGATCTTAACGGCAGGCCACGGTATCGCTTATTTAATTTCATGTTAGAAAACTGAACGCCATAGTGGGGCAAAAACCCTGGTTGGGCAGATACCTGGAAACCATGCTTGGCCAGCATTTCGATATTGCTATCATCCAGTACCGTGGCATGTTCGATACACGCCTTGGTAGTGATTCCTGCTTCAACAACACAAGCGCATGCCATATCCACCGCTTGATTACCTATTGCATGGATCTTAATACGCTCATGGCTCTCAGAGAGTGTCGCCACTTTTTGGGAGAGTTCGTGGGGCTTAAACAAGGCGCCTTTTCGGTAAAACTGTCCCTTTTTAAAAGCAAAGTCTTCTTCAATTAATTGACGCAAGGGGTAGGGATTGAAGCGCTTGATGGCGTCTCCGATGGTGCCCAATGTCATGATGACCGCTTGCGAGGCATCGACGCATATGGCACAGCGGTGTGCTCCATCAGTAAATACTTTGGCGCTACTGGGTCCGTCGCCAAAATTTTCCAGAGGCCGGCCATCTCCGGCTGAGCTGACAGGGCCATTGGCGCCAATTTCAGACCAGCTGAGTCGCAATGGGCTTTCGTCGTTCAGTGCCTGCATGTGTTTCGACATATCATAGGTCACACCCGGGTCATGCACATCGGTGATGCCACATGCGAGATGGCGATTGGCTTCAGCTCGCAAAATGTCCATAAGCTCGCCTTCGCCCATGGCAAAAATCAACGCATCAAAGACCTGTTTCAAACAAGTAGAAAATACTTCCTCCCAAACAATGCCTGTTAATACGCCACGCTTGGTTTCTACGAAATCACTATCACGGAATTTACTGACATTTAACCCTCGCAAAGCGCTTTCCGACAGAATGCCTCGATGTAGCGACTCACATACTACTATCACCTTGCGACCATTTGAGGCTTCTTCTAACTCTGCGGCGGTGGGGG
>JBFKTM010000499.1:0-3235 GCA_041636295.1 Oleiphilaceae bacterium | reverse complement strand
CGCCGCCCCCGCCCTGCCGCCGAGTAATCAAAACCCGATAACCAAACAGGCTATTGAAGAGGCCAGAAGCCAGCTTGCAATGCTACAGCAGCAACAGACTCAGGCATCAAACCAGCTCACGCAAACTGACACCCAGTTACAAAGCACCGAAAAAGCACTGATTGAGCAACGACATGAACTCGGTGAACATCAATACCACTCAACCGACCAGCTGCGTGAAGATTGGCGACAGCTTGATGCTAAAGTAAAACATCTACAAGCTCTGCAAACTGAACAGCGCAAGCTGGATGCCGACTGCAGCCAATTGTCTGAACAGTGCGCAAAAGTGGAAAAACAGCGGGAAGCCGCCAGGGTCACCCAGCAACAGGCAGAGCAAGATTATTCATTGGCCGCGCAAGCAGAGCGTCATATAGAGCAGGCTCTACCGGAGCAATATCGCCAGCCGGGTGCACTCAACCACCTTATTAACGAACTCGACACCCAGATAAAAACACTGACAGAAGCCCACGAACAGGCACTTGCCTCATTCAATAAAGCATCTCAAAACGTAACACAGATAGCGGCTAAACTGGAGCAGCAAAGCAAGCAGCGCCATGCATTAATCCAGGAGTGTACCGAAGCCCAACATCGCTGGCGATCCGGCCTTGAGGTAAGTGCATTCAATGACGAAGCAGACTTCCTCAGTGCACAGTTATCAGAGTTGGAACAGCAGCAACTGCAAGATGAACTTCAACACTACACTGAGCAATTAAGCGGCTGCAAAGCCACACTGCAACAGCAGCAGAAACAGCTGGCAGACCAGCAACCGCCGGATCTGGAAAAACTACAAGCAGACCGAGGTCAACTGAAGACAGCCGCCGAACAGGTCTTCCAAACCTGGAAAGGCATTGATAACCGGCATCTGCAACTAATGGACGTTCAACGCAAACTCGAAACAGCCCATCAATCCAATCAGGCGCTGGAGGCCGAATACAAGATCTACGGTACACTGAGTGATGTGGCCAGCGGTCAAACCGGCAACAAAATCAGTCTACAACGCTTTGTGTTGAGTGTATTGCTGGACGATGTTCTGATCGAAGCCTCCCATCGACTGCATGTGATGAGTAAAGGGCGTTATCTGTTGGTACGTAAAGAGGACCGAGCCAAGGGCAATAAAGCGTCCGGATTAGAGTTGGAAGTCGAGGATGCCTATACCGGCAAAACCCGATCCGTCGCCACCCTGTCTGGCGGTGAATCATTTATGGCGGCCCTGTCGTTGGCACTAGGCCTGTCTGATGTAGTGCAGGCCTATGCTGGCGGTATAAAGCTGGATACCCTCTTTATCGATGAAGGGTTCGGCAGCCTGGATCAGGAGTCTCTGGATCTGGCAATTAAAACACTAACTGATCTGCAATCCAGTGGCCGAATGATTGGCATCATCTCCCATGTGAGTGAACTGCGGGAACAGATGGCGTTAAGGATTGATGTGCAAAGTTCTGCAACGGGCAGCACTGTGGCCGTGGGAGGTTAGTCGACTGAGCTAAACTTACGTTTAGATTCATTCAGCAACCGCCCGAGCCAACACAGGCCCAGTGTAAGCACAACAAGCAGCCCACCTTTTGTTCCCCAAGAGAGGGACTCAGACTGAAATAACATCACCTGATTGGCCACCGCCAACATCAGGAATAAAGCCAGGACAGAACTAACTGGGTACTTTCCCGGGTTAGCATCAAACTTCACATAACCGGCCATCGAAAGCTTTTGACGAGGGTGCTTCTCTGCTACATCCCGGGGGCGCCAACCGGTAGGCATAAACCATAAACGGATTTTGTCCCAGCCGCGCTCCGCTCGCATCGCGTCTTGCCCAATCGAATAGAGCCAATCGAAATGTGCCCACACGGGGTTATAACTGGCATACCGTTTACGCACGCCAAAAATCACCGCCTCATCTTCCTTTTGGTAAGTACCAAATAGTCGATCAAATACGATCAGTATTCCGCCATAGTTTTTATTGATATACCGATCATTCATACCGTGGTGAACGCGATGTGCAGAAGGGGTACTCAAAATGCCCTCCACCAGCGGTAACTGACCAATCGTGCGGGTGTGTAACCAGAAACCATAGAATTTATTGATCAATAGTTGAGCGATAAACATATCTGCCGAGTAGCCCAATGGAGCAATCAACAAATAAAGTGGCCAATACATCAGATCTTGCAGCGCCCCCTGGCGCAGCCCTGTGGTCAAATTAAACTCTTCAGATTGATGGTGAGGCACATGCCCACCCCAAAGCACATTGACCTCATGTGATATTCGGTGCGCCCAGTACCAGATAAAATCAAATACTAATAAGCCGGTAATCCAGGTGACCCAGCTGCCGTCATCTAATTTCACCCAAGCCAGATGCTCATAGACCCAGCTATAAAGCGCCAACAGCGCTGCTTTGGTAAATACTTCAAGACTGGTGGTAAATATTCCACAGCCAAGACAGCTCAAACTATTTCTCAGGTTATATAGTTGCAGCCCTTTTATGTGTGCATACAGCGCTTCGATAAATATCAGTACAAAGAATACTGGAATGGCATACTGCAGTAAGAGGTTACTCATAAAGAATTACCGTTGAAGGCGTCTTTCTAAGTATTATAGAAATGCTCAAATATTCAATTCATCAAAGCAACCACTAAACAACCACCCAGCGTTTTATTACTATAAAACACTCAGGTAGACGCAGAGTTCAATGTCATGAAAAGTCAGAAGTACCTGTTCGGTCGCTTTATCAATGATTTAAAGCCAGGCACGCTCACCTGGATTGGGTTACGCCCCGAGCGAAAAGCGCCCATGCAGACGACGAACAGGGTTATGGCACTTGAGTCACGAGGGCTTGAAGGCGACCATCGTTGTAGCAAAACACCGGGCTCTGCCCGGCAAGTCACCCTTATCTCAGAAGAATACATTCAGCTGATCGCACATTTTACCGGTAGAGAGCATCTCGATCCGGCCCTGCTCAGGCGAAATCTGGTCGTTAAAGACATTAATCTCACGGCACTGCGCTATCAGCAGTTTGCAATCGGTGAAGCCATATTTGAGGCAACTGCGCTCTGCCACCCATGCGCTCGAATGGAAACCGCCCTCGGCAAAGGGGGCGTTGCCGCCATGCTCGGTCATGGCGGCTTATGTTTGAAGATATTACAAAGTGGACAAATTCAGGTAGGCGACTCCGTGACGGTTATCAAGCCGCAAGTAGCAAGTAGCAAGT
>JBFKTM010000498.1:0-3254 GCA_041636295.1 Oleiphilaceae bacterium | reverse complement strand
GACGATTTTTGAATCAGGCTCTCTGGCTTAGAACACTACACCTTAAACTGGTGAACTTTTTCCGAGAGTAGTTTACTCAGTTGATTAATTTCATCGGTCGATTCACTTACTTGAATAAAACTCTCTGCACCTTCATCAACAAGCTCAGCAATATTATGGGTATTGCTGCTGATTTCATTCGCTACTGATGACTGCTGTTCGGTTGCGGTCGCGATCTGTATCGTGAGGGCGGTAATCTCCTCCATAGCTTGGTTGACCTCCGTTAGCATTTTTTCTGCCGTGGCTGCTGACGACTTTGTTTCTAACGAAAAATCATAGGTTTTATCAACAGAACTGGTTACTCCCGTCACACCACTCTGGATCTGTTCAATCATAATCTGAATTTCGTCGGTCGATTGCTGGGTTCGAGTGGCCAGCCCTCTCACTTCATCAGCAACTACCGCAAAGCCTCTTCCCGCTTCACCCGCTCTGGCCGCCTCAATCGCTGCATTGAGCGCAAGCAGATTCGTTTGTTCTGCAATGCCTCTTATTACGTCTAGAATTGCTCCAATCTTAGATGAGTTCTCCTTTAATACATCGACGACCTGCTTGGTATTGCTCAACTCTTCGGTCAATTGCGATAAACCTTTCATTGAGATGCTGATTCCCTCACGTCCCTCCGCGGCTTTGGCTACGCCTGACTCCGTTGCGTCAGCGGCTTGTTGTGCGTTTCTGGCAATTTCTTCGGTTGACGCTGCCATTTCGGTGATGGCCGTTGCTGCACTGTGAGTCTCTTTTTTCTGCTGTTCGTTCCCGTGCTGGTTTGTTTCGACCACACGGCGCATGTCTTGTGCAAGGTTATTGAGTTGTTTGCTGGCGTCAGTAAACTCTTTAATCGTGGACTGCGTTCTGCCCACAAACTGGTTGAATAAGGCTGCCAGGTTGCTCAGTTCATCTTTACCACTGTCATCAAGCCGTAGCGTAAGATCGCCTTCGCCTTTAGCAATGTTCTCCATTGCGCTCAGTGTTTTCAGCAAGGGCTGGCGAATACTGAGAATTATAAGCACTAATATAGCGACGAGGGGGACGGATAGAATAGAGACGATTAACAGATAGTGGCCAAGAAAGGAGTACTGTTGATCCAGTAAGTCATCAATATAGATACCCGTACCAACAATTACTTGCCAGGGTTTGAATTCTTTTACAAACGAGACTTTCTCCACGGGATCTTTATGATCAGGTTTTGGCCAGAGATAGTCCACGAATCCTTCACCTTCTTTCTCAACCACGTCCACCATCACCTGGAAAAGGCGCTTTCCATTAGGGTCCTTAGCGTCACTTAGGTTTTTCCCTTGAAGCTCAGGTTTGATTGGGTGCATGAGTAGTGAAGGTTGGTGATCAAGAATAAAAAAATAGTCATTGTCACCGTAACGGAGCGCTTTAATATCGGCAAAAGCATGATTTTTTGCCTCGTCCTCAGAAAGGCTGCCTGCTTGAAAGGCTTTATAGTATTGCTCAAGAATACTGTGGCTGGCCTCGACCAGATGTTTGGTTTTTAGTTGCCGTTCTTTATAACTGGAGTTGAAAAATTCATTTAGAGTTACCACGCTCAGTATCAATGTTCCAAGCGCAGCAATCGCTATAACAATTGCTAAGCGATAACCAATTCGTATATTACGTAACCACGAGATCATTCACAGCCTGCCTTGTGCGATGCACATTCGTATATATGAATAGACTTAATTATTGTAAGTATATTGAAGTATAGAACGTATTTTTCTAATTGCAGAAGGTGTGATCAGTAAATCAATGAGGATAACTACCGCTAACACCGTTCGGTCGATGAACGCCGCTTTGGATCTGTGATAATGCGGATTCTATCAAGGCGAAGAATGTGCTCTTTGCCTTGATAATTGCATTGTAGGTACTCCGCGCCCTCTTTAACGTAGACGTTGGTCGGTTGTATCTGCCAAGGGAGGCGTTCACCCTCCACCATAATTTTCAGGGTATCACCATGCATAATTGCGATTTCGTACAGGTCGTGCAGATCGCAGTTGATAGGGTGGTAGGGCTTGCCGGTATTCATGCTAATTACCTCATGATTACTCAACTTTAGAGGCGCATTCGCCATCGCTAGGGGTATGTTTACAGCGTACTTTTCTCATAAGACGCAACGCTTTGGATTCATAGAGGCCTTCATCTCGCAGTGTTAACCGGGAGTTGCGCATATATTCGTTATATTGACTCTTGTCAGCTTCAGCAATTTTAATCCAATACTTTGCGGGAATTTCACTTTCTGCTGTTTTTACCATTTCGAGAGCACTATCCAGTTTTGATAGTGCATAACTGCGAAGGTTTTGACCGTAGTCAGTGGGAAATAGTTCATGGCGAATAACCATCTGAAGCGAGGTGTGCAGCAGGGGGTATTCAAGAATGCCACCGCCTTGCTCCAGCCCTTTGTAGAGCTCCATGGTATTGAAAGCAACGGCAGGGGCAAAGATGATATCGACACTGCCGTTATTAAACATGCCAGCGAAATTAGAAAGGCTGGACGGTACCACCGAACCACCGACACGTCGGACCATTTTGGCGGCCACCGGGTCGCCATTCAAAACCGCCATCTTCTGGCCCTGAAACTGTTCGACATTATCAATGGATTTATCTCTTACGTAGATAAATACCGGTCCAATAGGCATGATGCCTGCGATCTCATATTGCTCTTGCCGCATGAGTTTTGCAGCCTTCGGGCTTGAGAGTGTAGTTAACAGGGTTTTGAGTTCTGCTTCACCAGGAATAGCGCCGACTGCATTGAATGATGCAGTAAAGCGATTGAAGTCTCTAATGGAGACATCCGTTAGCAATACCGCGTCGCATATCTTAGCTTTGAAATCATTGGCGGCCACTTTCTCATCGGTATAGGCCTCAATATTAAGCTGCACTCCCCACCCCAGCGATTTGGGGAGCAGTTCTTTCACCAGACTCACCACCGGTCCACCCGATCCGATAGGGTCCCAGACGCAGAATGTGCGCTCTACAACCTGGGCATTAAGTACCGTTGAGAAACAGAGTGCGCTCAATGTTAAGGCGGCAACACGAAGAGTAGAAAACAGGTGTATCAATTTAAGCTCCATATGTCTTACTCACCGCAGCTCTTGAGGGCAGCAATAGCCGTGTTCATTTGGGTGAGTGTCACATCACGTCGTAACACTTGCTTTCCGACTTCCTGGCCATTGATATAGACATGTAGCTGGTTCCCTTCAGCCAGTTGGGTGGTT
>JBFKTM010000497.1:0-3264 GCA_041636295.1 Oleiphilaceae bacterium | reverse complement strand
CGATGTGAATCACAACACCAGAGATGACTGGCGGTAGTATGAGATTACTCCCTCCCCCCAAAATAAGGATCGGAAGTGCTAATTCCTTGGCCTTTTTAACCGCTTGTTTCAACTGCTCGATGGTTTCAACACGACAATAATGGTCAGCAACTGAATGTGTTGCCATTGTATTGAATGGAGTTAAATCGACATTCTTCTTAATTTGCATAGGGCGCATTTCTCTAGTGCGAAACAGAGTGCCTTCGCTGCACATCATCAGGTGCTGTTCAAAAGTGCTTACATCTAATATCGTCAAGAAGACCTAAACAAGCATCTTCAACTAAATCCAGAACCTTATCAAACCCCTTTGAGCCACCATAGTATGGGTCTGGTACTTCCATCCCCTTCTGGCCATGCCCAAAACTTAGAAAAAGGGTTATTTTTTTCTGGTAAGCGGAGGGGCACTGGGATTTTAGATCCTCCAAATTACTTTTATCCATCGCCAGTATGTAATCAAACATCTCGAAATCTGAATCATTAACTTGGCGAGCCCTGATGTGAGAAAGATCAAAACCGCGACTTTTCGCGGCTTGTTGCGCCCTTCCATCTGGCGGCTTTCCCACATGCCATGCCCCCGTGCCTGCCGAATCAACCGATACAAGCTGTGATATCTTTTCATCCACCAACATTTGCTCAAAAACACCATGAGCGGTCGGTGAACGACAGATATTCCCTAAACAGACAAACAATACCTTGACCATAACGGTTTAAGGCGTCTTTAGTTAAGACGCGTCCTCCCCTAAGATCTCTCTCACACGTTCAAGATCCGCCTGGGTATCAACACCGGCTGGCGGCTGCTCATCAGCCAATGCAACATGAATTTTTTCACCATGCCATAGAGCCCTTAATTGCTCCAGACACTCAGCCATCTCAATCGGACATGGATCCCACTTCACATAAGACTTAAGGAATTTAACCCGATAGGCATAGATACCAATATGACGGAAGTAATTAATTCCCTCTGGCATCCCGGTACTGGCTGCAGATTCCAGTGAGCCGAACTGATCACGAGGCCAGGGTATTGGCGCTCGACTGAAGTAGCAGGCATGCCCCTTCTCATCAAACACCACCTTAACGACATTAGGATTGAGCACGCTGTCAATATCGGTAATGTCTTCACACAGGGTCGCTATACTTGCCTCCTGCTCTGCTGCCAGATTATGGGCTACCTGATTGATAATTCTGGGTGGAATCAATGGTTCATCGCCCTGAACATTAACCACAATATCATCTAAATAGTAACCCAGCTGCGAGACAACCTCTTCCAGTCGATCAGTGCCTGAAGGGTGATCAGGCGATGTCATGACCACTTTGGCTCCAAACCCCTCACAGACCTCTTTAATTCTAGTGTCATCTGTGGCAATCACGACTTCCTGCGCTTCAGACAGACATGCCTTCTCATAAACATGCTGAATCATTGGCTTACCAGCAATATCCAATAGCGGTTTTCCAGGCAAACGACTGGAGGCGTAGCGAGCAGGTATAACAACAGAGAAAGACATAACAGAACCCGTTAAATATACAAAGACAACAAACGATACAGAGTAAACCAATACTCTTATTGGCAGGTATTATTTACCAAGCTTTTCATCAACAGTGAGCGTTCTCGCTTCAGACTCAAGCATTACCGGAATACCTTCACGTATTGGAAAAGCTATGCCATCAGCCCGACACACCAACTCTTCTTTTTCCCTATCGTAAATAACGTCACCCTTACACAAAGGGCAGGCAAGAATTGCCAATAATTTTTTATCCATTACTATTCCCCTAAACTAACGACAAATCGTATCTATTTTGCTAATTTTAATTCGCCTAAACGCTGAGTCAACGAAGTGATAAACGACTCATCGATCGTTGCCTTTACTGGCAGGTACCAAAGATTATCAGGGGCATCGCCATTAAAGAGCTGACGACACTTTACCGCATCCTTCTCAGTCATAATGACAGGCAGCTCATCGTTAAATTGCACATCTTCCCGGCTAAAACTGTGATGATCCGAAAAGCTATGTTGCTTAATTCGAGCCCCTAACTCAGCTAAAAGCGTAAAAAAGCGCTCTGGATTGCCGATCGCCGCTACGGCATGAACATCTTTCTGTTTCAACTCTTCGAGGGTACAAGTTTGACCATCAAAAAGATTAACAAGATCACCCGGCACCAATGCCATCCGGTGTAAGGTGAGGTCAGCATTACTCGGTATAGCCTCTTCATGCTCACAATTCCCATTTACAATAGTAAA
This sequence comes from Oleiphilaceae bacterium, assembly GCA_041636295.1. Taxonomy (GTDB): domain Bacteria; phylum Pseudomonadota; class Gammaproteobacteria; order Pseudomonadales; family Oleiphilaceae; genus Alkalimarinus. The sequence continues at coordinate 989 of JBFKTM010000497.1, read as the reverse complement.
ATCCACACTCTGGAGGCGGCCCTTTGTCTCCCGTAATGGCCCCGCGGGCAACACAAATCCGTTCCCGAACTTTCGTTGACCATCAACCACACAAATCTCTATATCACGATGTAGTGCGTAGTGTTGTAATCCATCATCACAGATAATTACATCACACTCATAGTCTTGAGTTAATTTTAATGCAGCCCTGTACCTAATAGGGTCCACAGCAACCGGACACTGAGTCATCTGATAGAGCATCAACGGTTCATCTCCAACATGTTCAGCTAACGACTCAGTAGTCACTACAACAGGATAATCACTCCCTTGCCCACCATAACCTCGGCTAACAATTCCGGGTTTATAACCACGCATTTGAAGCTGACTCACAACATAAGCAGTAAGCGGCGACTTACCCGTTCCGCCAACAGATATGTTGCCTACTACAATAACGGGGGCCGACACACGAGACTGCTTAAATATACCCACGGTATATAGCGCCTTGCGGGTAGCGCTAATCAACCAGAAAAGCACGGCCAATGGCAGCAGGACTAAAATCCAGACCTTCTTCTGGTACCACGCGTTGGTCACTATTTCGGCGGCAGTAGACATAATCAGAAGGTCACTTACTCGCTAAATTGTAATTTGTGCAGCTGAGAGTATAGCCCTGATTTTTCAAGCAACTCTGTGTGAGTACCCGACTCTACCAATCGACCGCCTTCTATAACGACAATTTTATCGGCACCTTCTATTGTGGACAATCTATGAGCAATAACGAGCGTGGTACGACCTTGCATTACCGTTTCAAGCGCTGCCTGAATATGCCGTTCTGCATGCGTATCTAAGGCAGACGTCGCTTCATCTAGAATCAAAATGGGCGCATCTTTAAGTAAGGCCCTTGCAATCGCCAGTCGCTGCCGCTGTCCGCCAGACAACAAAACGCCGTTATCACCAATAAGCGTATGAATACCATTAGGCATCTTTTCGATAAACTCTAGCGCATGCGCCTT
>JBFKTM010000496.1:0-3264 GCA_041636295.1 Oleiphilaceae bacterium | reverse complement strand
TCATGACTCACAGGGCCGTCCAGTACCTCAGGATTAAATAGATAAAGCGAGATCGCATCACAACCCGACGGCTGTGTTATTGCAACATCCCCTTTTGATAACGTTTTGCGAATATTATTGATTAGCTTTTCTTTGGTCATTACTGCTCACACCGTCGGCTTCAGATCCACCACCATTATCTGTTTTAGCAACAAATAAGGCTTTATAGGTTCATTTTAATCAGGACTCTATACTAGGTTATCATCTTCAATTTCTTTATACTTCACGCACCTTTAATAAAGGTAAAAATATAGGCACAAAAAAGGCTCAATATTTTCATTTAAATTGCACGTCAACTCCGCTGATACCGTTTGCCACTATGACCGCACGCCCAAATACCGACGATTATCTGAATCTATTTCTAAACGACACTCCAATGATGGATGTTCGCGCTCCGGTCGAGTTTATCAAAGGGGCCTTCCCCAACACGGTCAATCTTCCTTTAATGGATGACGAAGAGCGGCGTTTGATTGGCATTCGCTACAAAGAGCAAGGACAAGACAGTGCCATTGAGCTAGGGCATCAATTAGTTTGCGGGGAAACCAAAGCACAACGTATCGCCAGCTGGTTAGCGTTTGCCCAACAGCACCCCGAAGGCTACCTCTACTGCTTTCGTGGTGGTTTACGCTCGCGCACCACCCAACAGTGGATTAAAGAGGCCGGTGTCGATTACCCGCTGATCACTGGTGGCTACAAAGCCATGCGCCGTTTTTTGATTGATGAACTAGACGCCTCGGCTCAGTCGCTCAACTTCCGCATCATCAGCGGGCGCACCGGTACCGGTAAAACCCGGCTACTCAAACGCTTACCGAATTTCGTCGACCTGGAAGGTATTGCCAATCATCGCGGTTCCAGTTTTGGCCGACAACTCTCGCCACAGCCCAGTCAGATAGACTTTGAAAACAAGCTTTCCATTGCCCTATTAAAAGCCCGTCATCTCAAACAAGGGCCTGTCTATATTGAGGATGAAAGCCGCTTAATTGGCCGCAACGCAGTTCCCCTTGAACTACGTAATAGATCCAATGCCAGCGACATTGTGGTGCTGGAGGCCCCACTCGAAGAGCGAGTCGATATTGTACTGCAAGATTACGTGATTGATATGACCGCTGCATACCAGGCGGATGCAGGAGAGGAGTTAGGCTTCGAACAGTTTTCAGACTATTTGCTGAGCAGTGTTTCCCGTATTCAAAAGCGACTCGGCGGTGAGCAAACTCAACAAATAGAAGCGCTGATGCGTGATGCGCTTAGCATACAGCAGAGCAGCGGTGATATTGCGGCCCACGAAGTATGGATTAAGACACTATTATCAGATTATTACGATCCAATGTATGACTATCAGCTTAGCAAAAAGGCCGAGCGAATTATCTTCAGGGGCGACAAGGCCTGCATACTGGAGTGGGCCAGCAAGGCCGAATAAACAACTACAATTGCACAACCTAGGAGCTAATCTTGCAATGTTAAGAGCAATGATAAGAACAATATTCAGAACAATGGTTTTATTAATCATCACGATCATGGCATCAAACAGCTATGCTAAACCCTTTGTGTTTACCGCCATTCCAGACCAGGATGAAACACAGTTACAACAGCGATTCGGTAAAGTTGCTCAATATCTACAACAGACCTTAAATGTAGAAGTAAGCTATATTCCAGTGAAATCCTACACCGCGGCGGTCAGCGCTTTCAGAAACAACCAGGTTCAGCTGGCATGGTTTGGTGGTTTGTCCGGTGTACAGGCAAGACGATTGGTGCCAGGTTCAACCGCGATTGCCCAAGGCTATGAGGATCAATTTTTTAAAACCTATCTAATTGCCCACCGCTCCACCAACCTTCAGCGCCAAGATCACATCAACGACCAGATTGCCCGGATGACCTTTACCTTTGGTTCAAAAGGCTCTACTTCAGGGCGACTGATGCCAGAGTTTTATCTGCGTGAGCACTTCAAGCAATCTCCTGATGCAATTTTTACAAAAGTTGGCTTCAGCGGCGATCACTCGCGCACCATCGCCTTGGTGCAATCTGGTGCTTATCAGGTCGGAGCGGTCAACTATAAAGTGTGGGAAAAAGAGCTGGCAGACGGCAAAATTGATACTGACAAAGTTTCGGTCATCTGGGAAACCCCAGACTACCCCGACTACCAGTGGACCATTCGTGGCGATGTCGATGCGCAATGGGGTGAACACTTTACCCATCGCGTACAACAAGCGTTGCTGGCAATTAAAGACCCGGAAATTCTAAAAAGTTTCCCTCGCCAAAGCTTTGTTCCGGCCAGTAATGACGACTATCAACCGATACTCAACACCGCCAAAAGCATCGGAATTATTGAGTAAATGACCATGCAGGCCACCTCCCCGTTATTTCAACTTCAAGCCCAGTCGCTCGGCTGGGAGAAGCAAAGCGTACTCCATACGCTTGATCTAACGATTAGGGAGGGGGAAAAAGTGGCTATAATTGGCAAAAGTGGTGCTGGCAAAACGACCCTCGTTCGCTCACTTTACCAGCAAAACGCCCAATCTATAGCCTTCTGTGGTCAGGAGTACGGTTTGGTTCCGTCTCTATCGGTATTTCATAATATCTATATGGGGCAGCTACACAAACACCACTTTCTTTACAATTTCGCCAACCTGTTACGCCCGTTCAAAGAGCAGGTAGATGCCGTTACCCCCTTAGCCAACATGCTTGGCTTGACCGAACGGCTATTCACCCCAGCAGAAAAACTCTCAGGTGGCCAGCAACAACGGGTAGCACTCGGCCGAACCCTGTTTCAGGAAAAATCGGTTTTTATCGGTGATGAGCCTGTCTCTTCGGTGGATGAAGTGCAGTCAGCGCAGCTACTGCACTATATTATCAACCACCACCACACGGTAATTCTCACACTACACAATATTGAGCTCGCACTGCGATTCTGTAACCGTATCGTCGGAATCCGTGACGGTGCAATTGAGCTGGATAGTGCCACCAGTGCGTTGTCGCCAGATCAACTTCGATCACTCTACCAGGATTGAGAATAGTAACGTGTACTCGGCGCTGACCGCTACAGGTGTTCGCAAGCTCTCATTCAGCTTTCTGATAATTGCGTTGTTCTGCCTGTATCTGGCTGATACCAGTGCGATAACCGGTGATCCGTGGCAAGAGATCGGCCGGATTAGTCTTGGCATGCTGACCCCCTCGTTTTTCTCCTACTCCGAACTGCTCTCAAGCCTGGCAAATACCATTGCTTTTGCT
>JBFKTM010000495.1:0-3278 GCA_041636295.1 Oleiphilaceae bacterium | reverse complement strand
CCAAGGGGGTAACAGCAAGGACGCAGAGGGCGTGTATTTACCTCTAAATAACGATCTTCGTCCAAGATCCACTTGTCTGGACATGATGCTGGCTCTTCCGCTCTCTCAACTCTTTATGATAATTTTGTTCAGTATTACCGAATTAGCGTAAGCTATTGATCCAGAATACCTGAGTATCATTCACCAGGTGATTTATACTCCATGTCCAGCATAGACTGATGGCAATAAATAACCATTGATAGCGGTCAATTTTATTGGTTTTGTAAAGTGTTATGAAAAGTGTGGTTATTACTTTATGGTTAGTTTTGGTGCGTCAATAACCATATGTAAAATAAGGATAAATATGAGAATTATTTAAAATAGAATTTTAAATAATTAAAACTACTAAATTATGAGTATTCAGGGTGTTAAGTGCGATTTCTAGTACGGAAAATAACTAAAAGTTCGTTAGTTGGTCGGGCCATGTGGGGGTGGATGGGTATTATCATGCTGGTTCTGCTGAGCATGGCTGCTTCACTCATTATCACTCAATCGACGGATGGTGATGCGGAACGTATTAATGTGGCTGGCTCCTTGCGTATGCAATCATACCGTATTTCTCAAATTGTACTTCGTGTTAATCATGGGGTTGAGAAAACTGAACGAGAACTGATGCATGAACTCGAAGAGTTTGATCGACGAATAGAAACCCCAATCTTGGCTGAGTTGCTGGATCTGGATCGTAATAGTTCAGAGCGTCGAGCGCTAGAGTCGGTCATAGTTGAGTGGCAGACGCTTAAGAGTCACCTGGTCAAATTTCGGCAGCGGGATGAACTGACCCTACTGGCAGAAATTGAACAGTTTGTGGTGGGTATTGACAACATGGTTGGTCTTTTTCAGGAGCAGACAGACCTTAAGATTGAACAGCTGCGATTGATTCATGGAATTAGCATTACTCTGGTGGTTATCATTGCTTTGTTAGCGTTGGTAGACCTCTATCGAACTGTTGTATTACCGCTTCGAGAGTTGGTCAATGCCGCCGACCGAGCGCGACATGGCCAGTTGAGCGCCCGTGTTGAGTACCTGAAAAACGATGAGTTGGGGTTGCTCGGTAATACCTTTAATCACATGGCGTCGAGCCTGGAAGCTACCTATCTGGAGCTGGAGGAGCGAGTAGCAAGAAAAACCCAGGAGCTTCGAGCCCAAACGGAGTCTCTGGAATTGCTCTACGAAACCTCACGCTTGATTAATGGTGGCGACACTCATGCGGGGGCGATGACGGCAATTATGGATCACCTTCAAAACACCATTGGTATGGGGGAGTTTGAGTTATATCTTACCCCTCAGGCACAGGCCTATGTTGAACCATCAATACATTTTAAACGTATTGAAAATAACAATGCAGAGGCACCAGAAGCCGAAAAGTTAGGGCAATGGTTTAATATCTCGGACAAAAAGCACCACTATGGCCTATTATTGTGGAGTATTGAACCGAAGGGAGCTGTTGAAGAGCAGCGACAGTTAATTGCCGCCGTCTGTGATTTAATGGCGTCGGCTTTTAGTCGGGACTGGAAAAATGAACAAACCTGGCGACTGTTGTTAGTCGAAGAGCGGGCGACGATTGCGCGAGAGTTACATGACTCACTGGCGCAGGCTCTCTCCTATTTGAAAATGCAAGTCAGTCGTTGGCAGACCCTGAGTGAGCGAGATGCCGATAAGGCACAGCTGGCAGAGATTACCGCACAGGTTCGGCAGGGGTTGAATGCGGCTTATGGTCAGCTGAGAGAGTTGTTGACAACCTTTCGGTTAAAACTTGATGAGCCCGGATTGGAGTCTGCATTGAAAGCGACTGTGGCAGAGTATCGAGAGCGTGGCTCACTGGCGATAGCCCTGGACTACCAGTTGGGGGCCATCGCTTTTCGACCCAATGCAGAGATTCATTTGCTGCAAATTGTGCGTGAGGCGTTGTCGAATGTCGTTCGCCATGCGGGGGCAACCCGAGCCGATATACATTTTTATATCGACAATGAAGATCTGGTGGTCGAAGTTGCAGATAATGGTGTTGGCCTGACGGAAGAGTCATCGGGTCCAATGCATCATGGTGTAAGCATTATGAATGAAAGGGCACAAAGCCTTGATGCTCGGCTGGCGATCAATAATAATTCAGATGGCGGTGTTACGGTTCGTATTGACTGTGAGATGGCAAAAATAAAGCGTACTGGCGAGACTATAAATCAAAACAAGTGACGGGGAAATCATGACAAGTGATGGGGAAACCATGACAAGTGACGGGGAAAAATTGAATATTCTAATTGTTGATGATCACCCAATGTTACGAAGAGGGGTAAAACAGCTTCTGCAATTGGAGTCGGGATTGGATGCAATTGGTGAAGCCAGTTCTGGTCAGGAGGCATTGGAGATTGCCGAAAAGCTGGAACCTGATCTAATCTTGCTGGATCTGAATATGAAGGGAATGGATGGCATTCAGACCCTGAAAGCCCTGCGAGATAAAGATATTTATTCGCGGGTGGTGATGTTTACCGTATCGGATAATCATGATGACGTTATTGCTGCGTTAAAAGCCGGAGCGGACGGGTATGTGCTTAAAGAGACCGAACCCGAAGAGCTTGTCTCTTATATCCGTCAGGCGGCGACTGGCACGATGGCTATCAGCGATAAGTTAGCCGCTGTTCTGGCTTCGGAGATAGGGAATCGTAAAAGCAGTAAAGATCGTTCCGTAGAGGGGCTGACCCAGCGAGAGCGACAAATTCTGAAGCAAATATCGGCGGGCATGAGTAATAAAATGATTGCTACAAAATTGGATATTGCCGAAGGTACGGTCAAAGTCCATGTTAAAAATCTATTGAAAAAACTCAACATGCGCTCTCGGGTTGAGGCGGCTATTTGGGCCATGGAAAATAATCTGAACTAGCCATTGCGGATTTTCGAACACCGCTTTTGAAGTGGATCAATATTAGTGTGTCAGACCTGTGTTAGGGTGCTGGGGTCTGGCACATAAAGTCATTTTAGTGACTGGCTGTCACCTCATGTTTAATCTTAAAAACTAGAATTGAATAAATAATGAAAATTAATTGCTCACGTCTGCTGTTGTTTGTCTTGTTGGCGTTATTTACCTCGTCGGTTTTCGCCGTTACTCCCGGTCTACCTTCGATGACACTGAGCCCTCTCGGGTTTATGGCCATAGGCGTGTTTGTGGTCGCCTATATTGCCGTAATGCTGGAAGAGTATACGGAGCTAGCGAAGTCAAAGCCGGTCATTTTTGCCGCTGGCGTGATTTG
>JBFKTM010000494.1:0-3293 GCA_041636295.1 Oleiphilaceae bacterium | reverse complement strand
GTTTTGGAGGTCAATGTGCCAATTGCTATCGCTTTGGCAAAAGGGCAGTCGCTTAGCAACACCATTACCCTGATTCTGGTTGCTGTATCCGTACTACTGTGCATTGCACTATATGTAATCTATCGCACAACCATTGGTAGTCAGCTTCTGGGAGTCGCCAAAGTATTAGAAGATATCTCTCATGGAGAGGGTGACCTCACTCAACGCATTAATGATAAGCGACAAGACGAGCTAGGCCATATTGCATACTGGTTCAATACCTTTATCGCGAGGCTGCAATCCATGGTCTCCAACGTCGGCAGTTCCGTTAATACGTTAGCCGTCTCGGCCGAACAACTATCACAGACGTCGGATGAAGTCTCTTCCGGCGTCGAGCTACAACGTTCTGAAACCGAACAACTGGCTGCGGCAATGAATGAGATGGTCGCATCGGTACAACAAATCAGTCATCACACCCAGGAAGCCGCTGTCGTTGCACAAGAGGCTCACCACTACTCGGTAGAGGGTAGTGAAGTGGTCGCAAATAGCATTGGCGCAATTGAGCAACTAAATCAGGATATTTCGTCTGCTACCATTGTGGTTAAAGAACTCGCTCACAACAGCGAGAACATTAGCAGGGTGTTGGATGTAATACGAGAGATAGCCGATCAAACCAATTTACTCGCCTTAAACGCAGCAATTGAAGCAGCCCGTGCCGGCGAACAAGGCCGAGGATTTGCTGTGGTCGCCGACGAGGTTCGCCAATTAGCCAGTCGCACACAGCAGTCGACCGAAGAGATCCATAAGATGATCGAGCAACTGCAAGCCGGTACCCATAAAGTGGTTGACGTAATGGCTCGCAGTCAACATGGCTCAGAAACCTCGGTCACCGAAATCAGAGCCGTGGGCGACTCCCTCGCCAGTATTGCTCAAGCTATATCCACCATAAACAATATGACGGTACAGATTGCCGTGTCGACCGAACAGCAGCTGGTTGCCTCTGAAGAGATCAATCGCAATGTTACCTCCATCAACGTTGGTTGCGACCAGAATGTCGCGGTAACCCATCAAACCACCGCAACCAGTAAAGATCTGGCTAACACGGCGGTCAATCTCAAAGCACTGGTGGCACAGTTCAAAGTTTAGCGAATAACAGAGATTAATCGGTGGAGACAAACATCATCACTTCGTGCCACCACTTGTTATCAGGAGCGGTCGGCCAACTGTTATGCCCAGCCCCCTCAAAGCGCCACAGTTTTTTGGGGGCGGTAATAGTGTCATATAAAGCCAGTGAAAACTGATTGGGGATGATCTCATCGCTGCCGGCTACGACCATCGCAACCTTACCGGTGTAAGATGCCAGGTTCTCAACACTGTTATAGCGGTCTCGCATCAGCCATTGGGTGGGCAAGTGAGGATAGTAGTGGTTGGCAAGCGAGGGCAAGGAGTCCCAAGGCGTCAATAAGATAGTCCCAGTTATGGAAATGTCACTGCGGTGAACCACTGCGGCTGCCACGCCAGCCCCTAGCGACTCCCCCCACAAATAGAGAGGCTCGCCAAACTGGCGTTGGGCCATTTGCACCGTCTCTGCGGCATCATTGACCAAAGACGCTTCGCCAATCGACCCTTTTCGACCACCGTATCCGGGGTACTCGGCCAACAACACACGATAACCCAGCCGGCCCAGCGCCTCGGTATAGTATGCCCGGTGCCATGCCGCACCGGCATTGCCATGAAACACAACCACTGTACCTTTTGGCTGAATGACTTCACCGCCGAGCCACCCCCGGTAATTTGCATCGTTGGCTGGCCAAGGCGTTAATGCCAACAGCTGCCATTGTTGCTCTTCCGGTAGTGTGACATCAGGATAATAGAGCATTCTCCGTTGCCAGAAGTAGATGAAGATGACGAAAACCAGATAGGCAAAGGCCAGATATCCGGCCATGCGTAACAACCAGTCGAAGAGCTCTTTCATAGGCCGCCAACCAATAGATGTTGCTGCTTATTAGCTATTTTTAGCTGTTTTTCAGTAAAGTAGATGCCCCGTGAATAAACTTTCCACCCAACCTGACCGAACGATAGATGGACTCGGATATTCCGGTATGGGTTGCATCAACGACTTCTGACACTGGTCGGGTCACCGGAATTTTCTGCAACACGGCATGGGGTTCTTTGGCAATAAACAGGTGCATACTCTCAACGGCATCGACGGTTTTTTCATACCCCACAGCCAGCAGGTCAATGGCACCCGCCAATAACGCCTTGTTAGTCGCTGTGGTGCGAGAATCATTGCTACGGATTGAATCTCGTTGCTGGTTTAGCAGTTCAAGATTAGACACCTCATATCGTACTAACGCCACTGAAGTATCACCGGTTTCAAGCCATGCTTTGATTTGCTGATAGACCCGATTGGAGTGTGCCAGTGGAATATGTGGCACCCCTTCAAAGTGAGCAAACTGACTGCCTTTAGGCGCAGTGTCAGGGTTGGCACTGGGGTGTCTGACCAGGCTGTCACCCAACCATTTATTGAGCAGGCTGTTCCGCTCTGGAGAGAGAGAGCCACTGACAAAATAGTGATTTGCACCCAGGTAAAAACTACCACTCGGAGAGGTCGACTCGGCATCAACCTCGGCGACGTCATTTAGATGAGCCAAGCCGTTTTTGAGGTCTTGTATCCCTTCACTTCGCACGTCGATCCAATCAGCCCACTGACTGATGTAAGGGCGGGGTATCGCCCGTACGACTGCGCTGGCCATATGGCCGAATTTCTCCAGATGCGAACCTTCGTGGGGCGTTCCCAAATAAAAACAGTGGGTCAATCGCTCAAGCCAGTTAAACGCTGATTCGCCTGCGGCCTTCTGAGCATAGCGCATTAACAGCCCCCCCATGCTAAAGCCAACCAGCACTATCTCGTCTATCGCCACCGGGTATTCGGTGACTAATCGATCCATCAGTCGGGCAAACTGTCGACCGTTCTCTTCAATAGGTAACCCGGTGTTGTATCGCAGATAGAGAGGGGTAAAACCAAAGTCCTGCTGTAAACGTAGGCCATAGTTATCATCACCGGTGGGGCAATCATCGTCACTGTGGTGGGTATCAAAGTCCCAGATCGTCTCAAGATTGGTGAGACCGTGCAGTAACACCACGACCTTATTTGACAAACAACCGTCAACACTCATCTGATGAAGGTTCAGCGAGGCGCTATCTTCATGCCGTAGCACAAGAGTATTCTGGTGATAAAACCCCATTTCAATCGCCAGCGGATTGTTCTGTTGTACCAGGTAGTCGCCAATGACCCCATTAAGGATTGAGCG
>JBFKTM010000493.1:0-3297 GCA_041636295.1 Oleiphilaceae bacterium | reverse complement strand
ACCCCTCGTTTACCATCAATCATGAGGTCGATCAGGTGATCTGGTTGCCGCTCTCCTTTTTAGCCGATCGACGTAACCGGGAGACCATGCGCTGGGAGCGTAACGGCATGTCGGTGAAACTGCCCTGTTATTTCTATGGTGAGCACCGAATCTGGGGGCTGACGTTGCGGATGTTGGATGAGCTGGTGTTTGACCTGTTGTTGTAGTGGCTGACCTGTTGTTGTAGTGACTGAGCTATTGTTGTAGTGATTCACTGGGTACCTCCGATAGGAGCGCTATCTTCACCCCATATGAGTTGTACCCGCCTTCGCGGGTATAACTAGCAACGACTACTATGACTTGAATTGCCCAGTCACTCTGGCCTTACATAAACGCAAAATGCTCCTCTTCGATCTGCATCAGGTTCTTGGAGCCAGACATCATGGTGGCATAGTGGGTCTTGGTTCTGGGGAGTATGCGGGCAAAATAAAATTCAGCCGTCTGGATCTTGGCACGGTAGAAATTTTCGTCATCACTGCCTTTCGCCAGCTGTTCGAAGGCTTTCTCAGCCATCATCGCCCAGAAGTAACCCATCACGATATAGCCGGAGTACATCAGAAAATCCACCGAAGCCGCACCCACTTCATCCTTATTGCGCATGGCATTGAAGACCAGCCTCAAAGCGACTAAATTCCATTGACGGTTAAGCCAGGTCAGGTCGCTGATCATCGACTTCATCTTGCCCCGCTGTTTGCCAGTCACAAACGGTGACTTACCTTTGCAGTAGTTACCTAACTCTTTGCTAAAGCGACGGAATGCGGTGCCTTTATCTAACAGGATTTTTCGGCCCAGCAGATCCAGTGCCTGAATGCCAGTGGTGCCTTCATAGAGCATCGAGATACGGGTATCCCGCACGATCTGCTCCATTCCCCACTCTTTGATGTAACCATGACCACCGAATACCTGAACGCCGAGGTTGGCGGCTTCATAGCCGGTTTCGGTCAGGAAGGCTTTGATAATCGGCGTTAAGAAACCAAGGTCGTCGTCGGCACGGTCATGTTGGGCCTCATTTTCAGGGTAGACGAGGAAGTCAGCCTTTTGTGCCGCATAGTAGAGCATAGCACGGCCACCTTCGGCGAAGGCTTTTTGTGTAAGCAGCATACGACGTACGTCAGGATGCACAATGATCGGGTCCGCGACCTTCTCAGGGGCTTTTTTACCACTCAGGGAACGCATGGATAAACGGTCTTTAGCGTAGGCAAGCGCCCCTTGAAACGACAGCTCCGCAGCTGACGAGCCCTGCATACCGGTACCGATACGGGCGGTGTTCATAAAGGTAAACATGCATTGCAGGCCCTTGTTGGGCGGGCCAATCAGGAAACCTTTAGCGCCGTCAAAATTCATCACACAGGTGGAAGAGGCCTTGATTCCCATTTTGTCTTCAAGCGCACCCACACTCACATTGTTGAATTCACCGGTATTACCTTCGGCATCGGGTAGAAACTTCGGCACGATAAACAACGAGATTCCCCGTGTCCCTTTGGGGGCATCGGGCAGGCGCGCCAGTACGATATGAACGATATTCTCGGTCAGATCGTGGTCGCCGGCAGAGATAAATATCTTGGTGCCGGTGATGGTGTATGAGCCATCGTCGTTGGTTTCGGCTTTGGTTTTTACCTGACCAAGATCGGTGCCACATTGCGGTTCAGTTAGACACATGGTGCCCGCCCAGGTGCCTTCGGTCAGCTTGGTCAAGTAAAGATCTTTCTGCGCTTCATCACCATGTAAATAGAGGGTGTTCATCGCCCCCATGCTGAGGCCAGGATACATTCCCCAGGCCCAGTTGGCGGTACTGATCATCTCTGATTTCAATACCCCGAGGGAGAGCGGTAGCCCTTGTCCGCCGTATTCTACCGGGTGTGACATGCCCTGCCAGCCGCCAGCGACGAACTGATCATAGGCCTCTTTGAAGCCGGTCGGGGTGATAACCTGTCCATCAACCAGTTTGCAACCTTCTTTGTCGCCGCTTTGATAAAGGGGGGCAATGACCTCTTCGCAGAATTTTGCGCTCTCTTCCAGAATGGCATCGACCATGTCGGGGGTGGCTTCTTCACCGGCTGCAAAATGTTGGTAATGTGCTTGTGAATTTAACAGTTCGTTAAATACGAACTTCATATCACGTAACGGCGTTTTGTACTCTGGCATAGTGACTCTCCTACTACAAAGCGAGCTTGGCTCGCGCTACCCACACTGCACTCAATAGACGGTTTGTTGTGACCTGGCAGTGGCTGAATTCAACGCCTTATTTAAACGTTGGGAGTGAATGAGCGGTTATTTAATAACCTGTCCACCCTAGGGATTCTCCGCTATTCCAAGAAAGAGTAATTGGCGCAACGGCCTTAACTGATCGGTGGTTTTGGTCAACTCTAAGAATGTAGGAGTTTAAGAGTTTGGGAGTTTGGGAGTTTAGAGAGGGCGTATTAAGGTGGAAGGCTGAGCGAGAAACATTCAGGCATAAAAAAAGGCTGTCAGAGACAGCCTTAAAGCAAGGTAAGTGTTTACTCTCGTGAGAGAGTAAACCGGACTAGTTCAGAGACACTAATCAACGTGGATAATTCTGCCTTGTTCATGTTCTTTACTGAAGGTCAATTTATGACATTAATTCGGTCATATTGGGACATTGTCGAACGATCGAGTGTTTGCCGTAGCCCTATTTAAAAAATATCACTAACCATCTGATGAGATCGCCTTGATGAAGCTATGGTGGCTCTATTGCCTATAAAAAAACAAAGGGGCTGTGGCTTAGTCGTAAGAAAAAAACCAAAAAAAAGGCCGCTAAAATGAGCGGCCTTATTAAGCAAGGTAAGTGTTTACACTCGTGAGAGCGTAAACCGGACTAGTTCAGAGACACTAATCAACAGGAATGATTGTGCCAAGCAGCGGGTGACAATTGAAGGTCAATTTATGACAGGCTAGAGGTCATATTCGGACAATGGGGTCATTTTTATGCGCGATTTCGCACATTTTCAATTAATCGGGCATAAAATAGCGTCAGCAAGAATATATGACGCTGCAGTCATTGAATGTTTGGCTAGGAGATTTTTATAATAGGGCCATTAAGCAGATGCCCGGTGGGGTCATGCTAAGAATAATAAAAAAGGTTGTCGTTAATGGTTATTGTCTATGTGGCTGAAATAGTCGCGATTCTCTTGGTCGGCTTACTGCTGGTGCGACTCACGGTTCTCTATCGAGCTTCACTGTCCCACTGCTCCGGTCATGTTTCGGCTCATGTTGAATCTTATATCGAAGTAACCACTT
>JBFKTM010000492.1:0-3298 GCA_041636295.1 Oleiphilaceae bacterium | reverse complement strand
ATCGATGATTCGTAATCATATACCTTCAAGCATCCGTATTATTGTACAGATGACGATTATCGCTTCATTGGTAATCGTTGTTGATCAGATTCTTCGTGCATACGCTTATGAGCTCAGTAAGCAGCTGTCGGTGTTCGTTGGTCTGATCATCACTAACTGTATTGTAATGGGGCGAGCGGAAGCGTTTGCCATGAAGAATGGCCCTGCTATGAGTTTTGTAGATGGCTTTGGTAACGGATTAGGTTACGGTGCAATGTTGCTTGCTGTTGCCTTTGTTCGTGAGTTCCTGGGTTCTGGATCTCTATTTGGTATTGAAATTATGACCACTGTTAATAATGGTGGCTGGTATCAACCAAATGGTCTGCTGCTGCTACCACCTAGTGCATTCTTTATTATCGGTTTGATTATCTGGGGGCTACGCTCTTGGAAGACTGAACAGAAAGAAGCGCCAGATTATAAAATCAAAGCACATGTTGCTAGGGAGGCCTTCTAATGTTTGAGCATTATATTAGCCTATTCGTTAAGGCGGTATTCGTTGAAAACATGGCGTTGGCGTTCTTCCTTGGAATGTGTACGTTTCTGGCACTTTCCAAGAAGATTGATGCGGCCATCGGTCTGGGTATTGCTGTAATTGTGGTACTTGGAATCACTGTGCCTGTGAATAACCTGATTTACACCAATGTGCTGAAAGGTGGTGCGTTGGCATGGGCTGGCTATCCGGAAGTTGATTTAAGCTTCCTGGGCTTGCTGACCTACATTGGTGTAATTGCTGCAATGGTTCAGATTCTTGAGATGCTTCTTGATAAGTACTTTCCTGAACTCTATAACGCGCTTGGGGTGTTCCTTCCATTGATCACTGTTAACTGTGCAATCATGGGGGCGTCTTTGTTCATGGTCGAGCGAGACTATACCTTCGGTGAGAGTGTAGTCTATGGTTTCGGTGCGGGTACCGGTTGGGCGTTGGCGATAGTCGCGTTGGCAGGCATCCGTGAAAAGCTTAAGTATAGTGATGTGCCAGAAGGTCTGCGTGGATTGGGTATTACCTTTATCACGGTTGGTCTTATGTCACTTGGTTTTATGTCATTTTCGGGAATTTCGCTGTAATTGGCGGTAGTTCGAATCTGGTCTCAAGATAAAGAACAAGGTTAAAACATGAATGCAGAAATTATTTTAGGCGTGGTCATGTTTACCGTCATCGTACTATCACTGGTGGCGGTGATACTGGCAGCGCGAGCTAGGCTAGTCAGTACCGGAGATGTAAGCATCGAAGTAAACGGTGACCCAGAACATACCATTAAAACGCCAGCTGGCGGAAAACTGCTACAAACACTGGCATCAGAAGGTGTATTTCTAGCATCTGCCTGTGGTGGTGGCGGTACGTGCGCGCAGTGTAAGTGTAAGGTTCTGGAAGGTGGCGGTTCTATGCTTCCTACAGAGCAGTCTCACTTCACCAAGCGTGATGAAAAAGAAGGTTGGAGACTTTCATGTCAGGTGGCAGTTAAACAAGACATGAAGATTGAAGTACCTGAAGAGGTCTTTGGCGTTAAACAGTGGGAGTGTACGGTTCGCTCTAACGATAACGTTGCGACCTTCATTAAGGAGTTAGTTCTTGAGCTGCCTGAGGGTGAAAACGTTGACTTCCGTGCTGGAGGATACGTACAGCTTGAAGTGCCTCCTCACGAAGTAGACTACAAGAATTTTGATATTCAAGAAGAGTATCGTGGTGATTGGGATAAATTTAACCTTTGGCAGTATAAGTCAGTGGTTAAAGAGCCTGTCATCCGTGCTTACTCTATGGCGAACTACCCTGAAGAGAAGGGTATCGTTAAATTTAACATTCGTATCGCGTCTCCACCACCGGGAACTAACTTCCCACCGGGGCAGATGTCATCTTATGTGTTTAACTTGAAGCCAGGAGACAAAATTACTGTTTCGGGTCCATTTGGTGAGTTTTTCGCCAAAGATACCGATAACGAAATGGTATTTGTGGGCGGCGGTGCTGGAATGGCCCCCATGCGGTCTCACATATTTGATCAGCTTAAGCGTCTTAGCTCTAAACGAAAGATGTCTTTCTGGTACGGTGCACGTAGCTTGAGAGAGATGTTCTATCAGGATGAATATGACCAGCTGGCCAAGGAAAATGATAACTTTGATTGGCATATAGCGCTGTCCGACCCTCAGCCAGAAGATAATTGGGACGGCCTCACTGGATTTATCCATAATGTGCTGTATGAAAATTATCTGAAGGATCATCCCGCTCCAGAAGATTGTGAGTTCTACATGTGTGGACCTCCAATGATGAATGCTGCGGTAATTAAGATGCTCAAAGACTTGGGTGTCGAAGATGAAAACATTCTGTTGGATGACTTCGGAGGTTAACGAAGGCCACATGACGATGTTTTCGTTGAAGCCTGCTTTGATGACGATGCTTTATAGCATCGTCATTTCGGCAGGCTTATTTATTTCTGGTTGCGATACAGAAAATAATTCAGGTGATGAAAAAGTCACTATCGCAGAGTCTGATTTAGAGATTTATGAAATAGCCGGCCCGATTATGGGGACGAGTTATCATATCAAAGTCGTATTGACCCGCAATAATCAACAGTTAGACAATCTTCGTAATGGCATTGCTGAAGGGCTGACACGTATCGATCGATTGATGTCTACTTACAAGCCGGACTCCGAGATATCTAAATTTAACCGAACACCAATTAACCAATGGTTTAGCGTTTCAACAGAGACGTTTGAAGTGATTTCGTTGGGGCAGTCCATTAGCGAAGCCAGTAACGGTAATTACGATATGACGGTCGGGCCTTTAGTAAATAGCTGGGGATTCGGGCCTTCTGGAAAACCCGTTAAAATTCCTGATGAAGGTCAGTTACAAGAGATAATGAAAAGAGTAGGGTTTAATCACCTGAAATTAGATTCTGAGACTTCATCCATCTTAAAAGATGCTGATGTCTATTTAGACCTCTCTTCTATCGCAAAAGGTTACGCCGTTGATGTCGTTGCGACTTATCTGGAAAGCCAAGGCATCGAGAACTATCTTGTAGAAGTCGGTGGAGAGATTAGAGCGCATGGAGCCAAACCTGGGGGGGATATTTGGAGATTAGCCATAGAATCGCCGACCGAGGGGCTACGCTCTGTTTACAAAGTGCTGGAATTAACCGATGCAGGCCTGGCGACCTCCGGTGATTATCGGAACTATTATGAAGAGGATGGTGTGAGGTATTCTCACACGATTGACCCTTTTACCGGAAAGCCGGTTCAGCACAAGTTAACGTCGGTGAGTGTGGTT
>JBFKTM010000491.1:0-3310 GCA_041636295.1 Oleiphilaceae bacterium | reverse complement strand
TGATTCAACGGAGCTAGCAGTACACCAAGCCTACTATCCGAAAGCAGCAGCCGCTTTCGACCTGAGTCAGCAACAGGACTTTGTCTGGTACTTTCCAAGTAGCACCGATGATTCACTCCGCCAAAAGGCCGAAGCATTTCTTACCAAAATAAAGCAAGATGGCACTTTACTACAACTTAAGGAACGCTACTTCGGACACCTTAACCAGCTCAATTACGTCGGTGCCAGAACCTTCATCCACCACATTAAAAAGCGTCTTCCTCATTATGAAGAGACCTTTAAAATGGAAGCAGAACGTCAACAGTTAGATTGGCGGCTACTGGCAGCCATTGGTTATCAAGAATCGCACTGGCGACCCAATGCCACATCCCCAACTGGCGTGCGCGGACTAATGATGCTAACACGGGTCACAGCTAAAGAGCTGGGCATTAAAAACCGGCTTAACCCAAGTGCCAGTATTAAGGGCGGAGCGCAATACTTTGCCAAAATCAAAGCCAGAATACCTGAGCGAATTTCTGAACCCGATCGAACCTGGATGGCGCTTGCCTCCTACAACGTAGGCTTTGGTCACCTGGAAGATGCTCGCATTTTGACACAAAAAGATGGAAAGGACCCTGACCAGTGGCTACACGTGAAAGAATACCTCCCTCTTTTGCAAAAGAAAAAATGGTATAAACAAACTAAGCACGGGTACGCCAGAGGCTCGGAGCCCGTTGCCTATGTACAAAACATTCGAAGGTATTACGACGTGCTGGCCTGGATGAAGCAACCACAAGCCCAGGAAGATATTATCGCCAGCAAAGAACCGGCTGATCAGTATACGTCATCGGCCGAAGAGAGCAGCTTTCTCCCTGAACCGCTATTGGATATGCCTCCTACACTTTAGCTTAACGAGTATCGAGCCCGCTTCATTATGATGAGCGGTCAACCACAACTCTCCAACGCATAAGTAATATGGTCATGGGTATAGCCTTTTTGAGATAGATAACGCATCTGTTTTGCTTTTTCAGCAAAGTTCGCTGGTAGGTGATCCCCAAATTTTTTGGTTCGTATTTTCGCTGCAGCGTCGAACCAATATGAATCTGACTCGTTGATATTCTCCAATATCAAATGTTCAGCAATACGGCGTTCTTTCAATTCAGCCCCAATACGCAGAGGCCCGAACCCTTTCTGCCTACGGTGATAACAATATGCCTCGGCAAACCTGGCATCACTCAAAGTGGCTTTCTGCTCCAACTCATCGAGTACTGTATCAATATCGTCAGCACAATACCCGCGCTGCAACATCTTCATCGTTAATTCGTAACGGCTATGCTCACGCCGTGCAAGCAAACGAATAACGTTAGCATCGATTTTTTTCAGTACCTTGGCGTTAGATGGAAGATCGGTTTGCTCGCCATCTTCAAACATGCCCACCACCCCATTGTAAAATATTCTTCATACAAACATTCCGCATTACCTTAATCAGAGGTAGACTATGCGCCGACTATTCGGCCATTTATTTTTTGATGGCTGTATTGAAAGTTTGTGATAGTGGTGATTGCAAGATCAACACTACTCAGCTTTTTACTTTCAGACAATTAACTGAATTGTGCTTCTATTTCAGTATTTGGTTTAACCAATACATTCAGTCCGTTAAAAATAGAAGTGCAATAGTAACGGTGAGAATATAACTATGTCAGCATTTCTTAAAAAGCTATTCAAACCCAAGTGGAAAAGCCAAAGTGCAACGACACGTAAGGCGTATATTTCAGAGCTTAATCCATCAAAAGATGAAGACAAAAGTATACTCATAAAGCTTGCGAGAAATGATACAGACAATCAGGTTAGACGCGCAGCGATTAACCAAATCGACTCAATCAGCACTCTTCTGGAATTATACAAAGAGCAGTCAGCCTCCCTTAAGCCAGCAATTACTGACCGCCTGCAAGCGCTAGCTCAGTCTAACAAATTGCCAATTTACGAGTTAATCACCGATGAAGGGCTACTTACAGAGTTAATCATTAATGCGGATAGCCCGACGCAATATCAAGGTGCCTTACCCAAGCTTTCTCCCAAGTCACTTGAAACCATTGCGACAACCGCCAAAATCAACCAGCTCAGACAGTCAGCAACTGAGCTTGTAGAAGATGAAGGTCAACTAACGTCGATTGAAAAACAGGCAAAAAATAAAGACAAACGCGTTTATCAACTAGCCAAAACCAAACTTAAAGCGATTAAAGAAAGTAGAAAACAGTCCCTGGAACTCATCAATAAAAAAGAGGCGCTTGTTAAGTCGCTTGAAGATCACGCTGTAAGCGAGACCGTTAAACTCTACGACGCCAAACTATCTGCGTTGCTCGATGCTTGGCATGAACTGGGACAAGAGACGACAGACGAGCTGCAGCAACGTTTTGAAACGAGTAAAGCGGCTTGCCAGGTAAAAGCGAAGGCCTTTAAGGCTCAACAAGAAGATTCCGAGAGAGCTGAACAACTCACCCAACAACAAACGGAAGAGCGTCAGGCAACCATAGAGACACTGGAACAGACAGCTAGCCGTTTTAAAGAGACAGCGATCGAGTCAGCCGGCGAACTTTCAGCCCTTGATGCCATCATTAAAACTCAAGAAACACGTTGGCTTGAAGCGACACGAAACGCGAACGTAGATAAGTCAGAACAAAAGCGTTATCAGCAAAGCATGAATGAGTTAAAACGCTTTCTCAATGCATCTCAACATTTCATGACCCATCAAGGAAAATTTGCAGATCTTTTAAGCAATGAAACAACCGAAGTTGAAGTGAAAACAACTCAACAGTTGAAAGAGATACAGGCTTTTATAAAAGAGATAGATTGGCCTTCGTCATTTGCAACGCCACTCGTACTAAAGCAACTGGCCAAACTGGCAGGACATATTGTCGATCAGCGGAAGCAACACGCTCAGGATAGCAGTAAGCTAAAGAAGCAGATTGAAGAACAATTAAATGCATTGGAAAAAAACCTCGCTGACAAAGCATTAAAACCCTCTTCCCGACTATTTAAAGAACTTAATCACCTGCTTCACACTATTGACCGGCATTTATCCTCGCAATATACCGGGCGACTTCAACTACTAGGCAAACAACTTGATGAGCTTCGGGACTGGCAAGGGTTTGCAGTAAGCCCCAAACAAACAGAGCTTTGCGAACATATGGAGCTGTTGGCAGAACAACACCTGGCCCCCACCATTAAAGCCGAAAAAATTAAAGAGTTGCAAGACGAGTGGAAGCGATTGGGTGGCTCTTCAGACCAAAAAGTATGGCAACGTTTTAAGCAGGCTTGTGACAAAGCCTTC
>JBFKTM010000490.1:0-3311 GCA_041636295.1 Oleiphilaceae bacterium | reverse complement strand
CACCTGCCCCCCCCTACCATGCACCGACGGAGGCACGATTTTTTCCCAAGCCGGCCAGGCCTACGTGCAATGGGTCCCGCTGGCCGATGTCGATCGGGCACGAGCCAATTATGCCGCGTTAACTGCCGAGTTGGCTTTGGCACAGCAGCAGCGAGAAGAGGCTGAAACTGCCTTGAGTTATACCCAAATTAGCTCGCCGATTGATGGACGTGTGGTCGACCGATTTGCCGAACCGGGGGATACCGCATCGCCGGGTACTCCGCTGCTCTCACTCTACAATCCTCTTGCGTTACGGGTGGAGGCCCATGTTCGTGAAAAGTTGGCGCTCTCTCTCACGCTGGGGCAGTCGGTCGAGGTTGATATCCCTTCGTTGAATAAAACGGTATCGGCACAGATTGATGAGATCGTACCCGCTGCGGATACCGGGTCGAGAAGCTTTCTGGTCAAGGCGAGAGTGGCGTTTCAAAAGGAGATGCTGCCGGGTATGTATGCGCGTTTACTGGTACCGGCCGGTGTGGAATATCGGCTGGTTATTGCCCACGATCGTGTGGTTCAGGTCGGCCAGCAGGATATGGTATGGCTATTGAAAGAGGGGCAGGTTTACCGTCGTTTTGTGCGTCTTGGAAAAACCCTGCCAGAGGGAGACGTTGAAGTGCTGGCAGGGCTTTCTGAAGGGGATCAGCTGATCATGCCACCGATTAGCGCGGCTCAATAATCACCGCAGTACGCAGGCGTTCGCTACCAAAGGCGGACATCTTTTCAAAGTCACCTCTGGCGATCGGAATGTGTTGGCAATCCAACCCGGTTTGTGCCCCTTCTGTAGGGTCAGGGTCATTAACATAGAGGCACTTGTCGTCAATACCTGTTACGGTGACCCAGTGGGGGGCTTTCTTGCCATCCATGCGGTAGGTGCTGATCAGAATAATGACTGCGGCTCCATGGTAGAGTGATGTTGCTATCTGTTCCTGGGTTATTTCCTGGTGCTTTACTTTAATGCCATCGGCCTTTGCTTTTTCACGAAACTGTGAGTCAACCAGTGCCATCACGGACTTCTTATGAGGGCTGCGTACACTCTCCACAAACAGGGGGGTGCGTTTATTAATATACACCGTAGACTTAAAGCCTCTGTGACCTGCCGCCAGTGCTAACCCTATGGGGTGACAACCGCCATGACCCGATGTCATAAAAATAGTGGTTGCCTCGCGCCATATCTCCAGTTCGTCCGCCTGACAGGGAAGCGTGTCAGGGTGCAGGCTCGCCATCGCCATTAATAGTGAGGCGGGCCCACAGGTAAAATCGGTGGTTTGCTGGAACCAGGGAACCGGACGGGCCAACAGGTTTTCGGGTATGTAGCGAATACGCTTCTGCATGCGTACCGCGTCTTGATGATCTTCATAATAGTCACTGTAGGTGCCGAATGCCTGATAACCCGAGGCCTGATAGAGTTTTATTGCGGGGTGATTATCTTTAGCGACTTCAAGGCGCATAAATAACCGGCCCGTGCTGGCAGTATCGACCTCCAGCTGATGCAGCAGATTTTTAGCGACACCTTGCCCGCGTGCCCTGTCAGCGATAGCGATAGAGTATAAGCGAGCCAGTCGGGTGCCTTGGTGAAGGAGAATTAAACCATAGCCGGTTAACCCGTCGTTATCTTCCGCCACCAAAAAAATTCGGTTAGTCGCTTTTATCCAATGTTTAAGTCGGCGTTTGCTTAACCGGTCACTGTTATAACATTGCTGCTCCAACTTGTTAAGCTCTTCCAGATCATCAATATCAACGGGTCTAAGCGTAATTACCTGGTTCATACAATACCCTTATACAAGCCGACTGCGGCACAGCGAAAAAAGGTTGCTTACTATCAGGCGTTATCCATTGAGTGAGCTAACGGAGCTGAAATAAGTAGGGTATTTAATCACAACTGAATGGCTAACGGATACAGGTACTTTACCATCAAAATAACAGTTGTAAATTTTGCCAATTAGATTATCTTTCAATCATAGTTGAGTTGTTCAATCAGGCAGATTCAGACCGTTGTTGTATTAGTGAATATGCCTAAACAATATGCTTAAACAAGGGTCTCTTGACACTCGTTCGCTAGTGTCTTTTTTCGTAGTTCTACGATGGTAATTTATGTCGCAAGTATTGATTGTTGTCAGCCAGCTTGAAGACTGGGGGCCCTACTACCCCAGTGATCAAGTCATCACATTTTCCCAGTATCTGGAGTATAAGGCTCGGCCCGGACAACGGGTTCGGGTGGTTAACCTATGTGGCGATTACAGCTACCTGAGTGATGGTTATTATTGCTCTTTATTATCTGAAGCCCGCGGTCACCATGTTATTCCACCCAGCAATGTGCTCAATGACCTGACCAACCCACTGTTGTATCAATTGAGGTTTGGTGATCTGGTCTCCGCGCTGAAAAAAGTATACAAAGGAAGTCGCGCCTTACCATCGGATGAAGCCGTTCAGGAACTGCATATCAAATCCTATTTTGGCTGGGTGGAGGAGCCCTCTTTAAAGCCCTTGGCACGGCTGCTGTTTGAGCGTTTTCCGTGCCCGGTTTTATCGATCACATTGCGGCATGCCGGGCAGTGGGAGATTAGCGACTTAACCATCGTTGACCACAAGACACTGAACGATCAAGAAGAGACCGACTTCGCCAATGCGCTGGATACGTTTAGCCAAAATGTATGGCGTAAACAGAAGTCATCCAAGACATCGCGATATGACCTTGCGATATTGGTTAATCCGGAGGAGCGTTTGCCGCCGAGTGATAGCCAGGCACTAAAGAAATTTACGCGAGCAGGGAAGGAGTTAGGGCTCGATGTGGAGTTGATTTCACCGGCTGACTATATGCGGTTACCAGAATTTGACGCGTTGTTTATTCGTGAAACCACGGCAATCGATCATCACACCTACCGCTTTGCCAAGAAAGCAGAAGCCGAGGGGATGGTGGTCATTGATGACTCCAATTCCATTTTGCGCTGTACGAACAAAATATATCTATCTGACCTGTTCGAGGCGAATAACGTTCCGGCACCTAAAACGATGTTACTAAGGCGTGACCAGCCCCAACAGCTAGCCAATGCAGTGGAAACGCTTGGTTTGCCAATGGTCATTAAAATACCCGACGGATCATTCTCGCGGGGCATGGAAAAAGTCAGCACGATAGAAGAGCTAGAAGAGAAGTCAAAGCCGCTCTTCGAGCAATCCAGTTTGTTGCTGGCCCAGGAGTTTTTATATACAGATTTTGATTGGCGAATCGGAGTGTTAAATAACAAACCACTGTACGCGTGCCGTTATTACATGGT
>JBFKTM010000489.1:0-3329 GCA_041636295.1 Oleiphilaceae bacterium | reverse complement strand
GTGAGGAATCTATTGAAAAACTGAATGAAAAGGATCAATTTAATAAATTGTAATAATAAGGAAAAATGTTGATTACAAACTAAATAGGTTTGTGTGACAGGTCACTTCGCTGGTATTTTTTCTTTTTTGCAATAATGAATGAGGCTAGCTTAGCTATCGATTATTTGATCTCATTTTCCGTATTCAGTTTGGTGGCTGTTTAAATTAAGGCTATCTGGGTTTTTCAGGCCGCCTCTTTTCGTTACACTCAGCGAATGAAAAATACAGTACAGCACTATATAACTCTAATTCCTACTCGCTTCAAATTCCTTGTAATGCTCTTTGTGTTCTCCGTTTCGGTGAGGGCAGATGCCAACTGTCTATCTCAAGCGGTTACAGAAGAAGAACGGGTCTATTGCGAGATCGTCAATCGAGGCGAGGGGCGAGGACTGCCAAGTCTTGAAGACTTTAAGCGTAATGATGTGCGGGTTCAGAGGCTGTTATTAAAGCGGCCGGCCGAGAAACTCAAAATAGCGCTCCCCAAAAAACCGCAGGTAATTGAAAACGCCTCTATACCGCGTGCGCCCAAGCTCGATCAAGAGACCAACAAAACACATGCAGAGGATATTTCATCTTTAGCGAATCCTGAGATTGCGTTAAAAGAGTGTCAGATAACACCCGATCAGATTGTGTGTGGCCATCGTCATTTTCAGATGAAAACGAACTTGCCCAATCGCCTGCTTAAATCTGGGGTATTGGAGGAGGCATATGGGATGAACCTGCCTCCGTATAGCAAAGATAAAAGTGATAATAAGTTGGAGGCTCAATACTATTTGTCGGATGTCTATCCTATCTATATTCAGAAAATGCTGGATATTGGATTAGGTGCTTCCACTATGAGCTACACTCGTTTCTACCATACGTTTTTTGATTTGCAGGCGCAGGGTGTCAGCTTTTCCGACCGCTTTGAAACGATGTATCGATATCTTAAAAAAGATAAAAAGACGATGTTGGTGAAGCCTGTATTGAGTGACCAGCGGCCCACGACGATTTCGCAATGTGATGATATCGATCAACGGATAATTGTTTGCGATAGTGGCTCAGCAAACTGGGTTTATGTACATGCTGACAAAAAGTAGCGCCCGATACCCTGTAAGGCGCTACTGTTCAGTGATGACTTTCCGTTTTAAATTCAGACTATTTTAAAACTCAGTCTATTTTAAAACTCGACCACGTAGTTATTTGAGCAGGTCGCACTGTTAGCTTCACATAATTGGTAAGTTACAGAACGCTCTTCATAGTTGTTTAGTCGATTGGTGTGTCTTCCATCATTGGTGGTTGATTCAAACCACTCCCCATTTACATAAATATCAACCGTAGATGATGTTGCACCTTGCCATAGTAATCTTATGCGCTTTCCGCCACTGCTGGTTATTCTGACCCACTTATGGCTTAACTCGATAGGTGCACTGTTGACGGCTGCTACGCTGACGGTTTTATTAATGCTGTTGCTGGCCCCGGCGTCATCAGTGACGGTGAGCGTTACTGGGTAGTCACCCTCTGTGTTAAAGGTATGCACTGCATTCTGTGTGGATGCTTGGTTGCCGTCGCCAAACGACCAGTGCCAACTAACAATATTTCCATCACTGTCGCTGCTGGTGTCGATGAATGTTACCGTGAGGTCAGTGGTTGAGTAATCAAAATTAGCGTTGGGTGGATGGTTTGCTGTTTGCAATGATGCGATGGCAGCGGCTGCATCTACAATGCCCGCTCCGCAACGGTTGCAGTTTCCCGGAGGCGTGCGTGCGGTATTAGTTAATATTTGCGTGATGCCTGTAGGGGTTGTATTTGGGGCAAGTTGATAAATCAGTGCGGCTGTACCGGCTACATGCGGGGTTGCCATGCTGGTGCCTTGATAAAAGGCGTAGCTGTCTTGGTTGGGGGCGCGGCTACCGGTATTGAGGGTTGATAAAATTCCGCCCGTAACCGTGCTGATAGTTTCTCCCCCTGGGGCGGTAATGGTGACATTTCCGTAGTTGGAGTAGTAGGCGAGGTTTCCCTGGCGGTCATTGGAGGCGACAGAGACAACACCGTTGCAATTGGAGGGTTGGTGATTAGAGGCATCTTGCTGACTGTTACCGGCTGCGGCTATCACGCTCGTGCCGTTACTGATCGCTTGGTTAATCGCCGCCTGGAATACTGAACTACATGACCCGTTAGCACCGAGACTCATGGATATCACCTGGGCAGGGGTGGAATTAGCCGGAACGCCACTGACCTGTCCGCCAGAGGCCCAGACAATGGCATCGGCAATATCCGATAGATAGCCGCCACATTTACCCAAAACTCGAACCTGTAAGAGTTTGGCACCATGGGCAACGCCGCTTACACCTATGCTGTTATGGGTGGTTGCGGCGATGGTTCCACTAACGTGGGTACCATGCCAGCTGCTGGGAATGAATTTGGATGGATTATTCCAGCCGCAGTCCCAGGGCTCCATCCAGTCGCCTGGGTCGTGTGCATCGTTGTCACGGCCTCCACCATCGTTGGCAACAAAGCTGTCTGAGATAAAATCAAACCCGGGCAGTATATTGCCGATCAGGTCTTGATGGTTGGTATAGCCGGTATCGAGCACTGCCACTACCACACCTTGGCCCGATGACTGATCCCAAGCGGTGTCGGCATTCATTCCGCCAATGCTTTCATAGAGTGACCACTGTTCGTTATAGCGAGGGTCATCCGGTGTAAAGGTATGGTGTAGTAGGACATCTTCTTCTACTGTCAGCACCCCGGGCAAGGCTTTGAATATGCCCATCATCGCTTTCATCTCAGACTTTGATCTTCCGGTCTTCAGACTATAGAGATAACGATTGGATAACGCGAGCGCTCTGACCATGGCGGCCTGTTCACCGGTTTGGGCATGAAATTGCCGCCCGAGTTCAGCCAGTCGCTGTTTTTTGATATCGTCAGCCAACCCCAGCCATTCAGTCGGTGCCATGGTTACGATTATTCGGCTGGGCACATTGTTGTAGGCAAAATCAGAAAATGGATTGAAATCAGAAAGTGGATAGTTGGGATTGCTTAGTCTGGGTGAGTCGGGTAATTCAGTCGCACTCAGGTGTGCGGTAGAGAAGACCAAGATAAAAAAGAGATTAATCAGGTAGCGTGGGGTAAGCCTGAAACCGTCACGCCCTGTGAGTATCGTGAGCATTCGTCTTATCTCCTGTAGCAATGAAGGTTGCGCGGACAGGAGTTCCTTTCCCATAAGATCTCAGCCAATGAGTTGGCTGCTAGCAAAAGGATGCACAGAGCATACCTTAACGCTAGTCCAACACGAAGGGTTTTGCCAT
>JBFKTM010000488.1:0-3336 GCA_041636295.1 Oleiphilaceae bacterium | reverse complement strand
TGAGAATAAAAACTATGACGAGCCCATTGAGCTGCCATCACCAGCAAAACCCCACATCATTCTAAGATTCCACATCACGCTATTTGGCGAAGATGATCGACTGGTGATCGCTCAGGATATTACCCGAATTCATAACCTTGAGCAGATGCGTAAAGACTTTGTGAGTAATGTATCTCACGAGATGCGAACACCACTCACGGTCATCAGTGGTTACCTTGAAACCTTTATCGACAACAGTGACACGCTTCCCTCCAGATGGAAACGAGCCCTGAATACCATGTCACAACAGGCTGACAGGATGGAACGGTTGATCAGCGACCTGTTACTGCTCGCCAAATTCGAGACCACGGGTCATAGCCACACCAATCAGGAAACCTCGATCAACACCTTGCTGGAAACCATCCGTAGTGACGCACTAGCACTGAGTGGTGAGAAACAACACCACATCAGCCTGAAAACCAGCGCGAATGGTTCCTTTATGGGGGACGAAGATCAGCTCAGAAGTGCATTTTCCAATATTATATTCAATGCCGTAAAATACACCCCGCCCAAAGGCGAAGTCGACATTCACTGGTGGTCAGATGATAACGGGGTACACCTGTCGGTAAAGGATACCGGCGTCGGATTCGACCCGATTCACATCCCCCGGTTGACCGAACGGTTCTATCGTGCCGACCCAAGCAGGCATCAAGAGACTGGAGGTTCAGGCCTGGGTCTGGCCATTGTAAAACATGTGCTGCTCAACCATGACGGCCAACTCGAGATAAAAAGCCAGCCCGGGGTCGGCAGCGAGTTTATCTGCCACTTCCCGGCGCAACGCCACCAAGACAGTACCCTGCAGTAAGGCGGGCAACGTTACGAAAGTGTGTGATGTGGCAGGTTTGGAGGGGCTTAATCAGACTAGAAGCGAGCCATAAATTTAGACAGGTGCTCCAACTTCTGCGGGTCTTCATCCACAAACCGAATAATGATACTGATAAAATCCGTATCCATCCGCTTGTCCACCGCCTGCAATTGATGCACATAGCCATTGAGACGGGCTACCTCTCCTTCCAGCTCAAGATCAACCACTGCGGATTCAAGAATCCCCGGAAAGCACTGCTCTCGCTTAGCCACCACTTTCACTTCCGTTAAGCTGATTGCCTTTATCACACATTTCAAGGTGCTATCAGCAAATCGAACTTCTGCGACGCCTTTTGTACTGCTTTGGGCCGACGCAGCATTTCGGGAGGCCGCTTTTTTCACCTGAGCCATACCCGGTGCCGCACCGGTCAACAGAGAAGCAGACTGATTAGTCGCGGCAGGCTTAGGCGTACTTTGGGCGGGAGCGCTTTGCCCACCGGTCAATAGTGATGCTGAGCTCTTGAATGCATCCTGCAGCGGAGTACTTTGTACTTTCGCGGCACCTTTTAATTTTGATCCCAGCGCCTTAACGATGCGAGAAGCAAGTTGCTCAGGACTAAAGGGTTTGCCCAAATAGCCGGAAACCCCCTCTTTTACAGCCTCCATTACATGATCCCGATCACCTCGACTGGTAATCATGATAAAGGGAGTTTTCTTGTATGCATCGTGTTGCCGTGCCCAGCGTAACAGCTCCAGGCCACTCATTTCGGGCATTTCCCAGTCACACAAGATCAGGTCGAAAGGGGCCCGGCTCATCATGCCTTGGGCTTTCTTACCATTTATCGCCTCTTCCAGTGCAATATCAGGAAAAGTGTTGCGCACGGTACGCTTAACCAAGTCCCGCACGAAACTGGCGTCATCCACCACTAACGCCTTAATATTGGCCATAAATGTTGTCTCCACTTAAAAGTTAACCGGAATATGTTGAGCTCAGACTGCAGAGCACACCTTAACCTCAACCCTCCAGTCATGCCTAATACTGTATTGTTTGTTTTATGTAATCTATCTATAGCATAGAAGAGCATTCAACATTTTCCTGTTTGAATGCCTTATGTAGAGACTATTGTTTACGCTGTGGCTCATTAACCCAAAAAGCCGTTGCACCACAGACCGCCGCCGGCACCGCCACCAGGTTGACCAACGGTATCATTGCAACAAGATATGACAGCATACCAAAAGAGAGAGAAGGCCAACGGCGATCTGCGGCATAACGTTTCATATCCATAAATGACACCCTATTGTTATCCGCCGGGTAGTCAATATACTGCAACGTCATCATCCAGCTTGAGAACAGAAACCAAAGCACCCCCACGACCAGATTGACAACGGGAATAAGCCCCAGCACCAGCAGTAACAAGGCTCTAGGTAAGTAGTACCATTGTTTACGCAATTCCCGACCAAGACTCCGGGGCACCGTCGCCAACAGCGCGCCCCAACCTTCATCACTCTCAGGTGACTTCCCCGTTAGCTCTTTTTCCACCTTTTCAGATAACAGCCCATAAAACGGTGAGCCGATAATATTTGCAACAGCGACAAAGCAATAGGCCAGAATCATGACAATGGCAATAGCATACAGCGGCCAGAACAACCACTCCAAAAAGCTGAGCCAACTGGGCAACCACCCCATTAAAGCAACCATCCAGCCATCAAACAGTTCATAGCTGGCGCTAACCATCCAATAAAACAGCAGCGTGTTAAGTATCATGGGTAAAATTACGAATAATCGCAGTCCTGGGCGCTTTATCAGGCGAAAGCCTTCAACAAAGTACTCCACCCCCCCTGATACCTTAGTGTTTGAATTCATGGGGTTTGAATTTCTTGCATTTGAAGCCATCTGGGTATTCATTCACTCTCCAACATTGTCCTTTTTCCAGTTACGCAGCCATCTCGCCACACCCAACCATTCATTGTTCAGCATCATCGGGGGAGATGGAAACCCGGTGCAGCGTATATTGAACCGGATCAAGGCGACATTCAAACACTGCAATATTACGATAACGTAAGTCAGTTCGCAGCAAGCTGACGATTTTCTCTTTTTGCTCAGGCACCATCATTGCACCAAACACCACTGATTTAACAATACTGCTCGGCATACGGTGCAGATAAACGATGCTGTCATCGAGCGGCAGTGATTTTGCCGCGACGGAGGTCGGCCGCAATACCCGCCACTCCCGCTCCGTAGCGTAATGCTCACTACGATGAAACAATGCCGCAAACGGATGGGTATCGGGCAATTTTAAGGGGCGATCCTGGCCATACTTAACCGGCCTAAAAAGCTGAGGCGCATCATGGTAGTGCTTGGCAGTGAAAAACTCATGGGTCTGATCCAGCTCAAGAACCACCCCCTGATGACCCGCACCATGATACTGCCACAACATCGGGTTGTCGGCACGCTCGTACAGACTCAACAACGTCAAATTTTTCTGCTGCTCT
>JBFKTM010000487.1:0-3342 GCA_041636295.1 Oleiphilaceae bacterium | reverse complement strand
TTGGCTGTATCGCTTCTGTCAGCATCCAGTACGTTGAGAGCCAGTTGATACTCTTCCTGGGCAAGTCTCAACGTTTTGGGCGCTAAGTCATCCACATCTCTTTTACGCGCATTGGCTAATGCGTCCTCGGCTTGTTCAACGGTATTACCCTTCAAAGATACCAATTCTAACTGTTGGTAGGCTTTAAATACGTCGGCGCGACCATCTTTGGCTTTATCGAGTTTACCCGCCTCAATCATCATGGTGAGATCCAACAGTTCTTCTTCAATTTCTTTGAAGTCGGAGGACTCTCGAACATTAGCCCCGGCGGCAATAGATTTACTTCTTGCGGTCAATACTTCTTCGAGAATATCCCGCGCCTGCCTTGCGTTGGTATTGGCAGCGGTTAGCTGCGATAAACCGTCCCGGGCAATGACTTCGCCCTTAGGGTTGTCTTTGGAAGCCAGTTTTACGGCTTCTTGATAGGATTCATTGGCTTTTTCAAAAGCCTCTGGTGAGAATATGTCTACTTCTTGCGACTTGGCATTAGCTAACTGGTTTTTTAGTTCCTCCACGGATGGGTATTGTTGATACATGGTTGTCTCAGTCAGCACTTTATTGCTTGAGCAGCCAGATACAACCAGCGAAACACTTATTATTAGCCCCAAACACCACAACTTACTCATTTGAATAACTCCTCAATTAGGAATAGGTTTATGCGGCCTAGCCCCTTTAGTTTAGGCCACAATTAACGTCCTAAAGCGGGAGCAATAGACCAAATGTCTATTAAAGCGTGTGTTGTCGTGCGAATTGGCTATACTCATGCGGTTTGAGCGGAGTGCTTTTTTAATTTCTCTTAATTTATAGGTGTCATGGGAGTAAGCGGTGCGAAGTCTATTTCTGACAATAGTGATATTGTGTTGGTTTGGGCCGGTATGGAGCGTTGAGGTCGATGTGAAGCATGCCCCACAACCCCAGCTTGAGCTTAATCAGCTCGATGCAGGTTGGTTGAGTAAGGTTGAGGGTCTTGGTGGTGCAGACAAGCAACAGTTCCTCGCGGATATTCGATCAGACATTGAAGGCAACTTGAGCCGCTACTCGGACATCGCGACGGACGAGAACGCGACATTGGTCATGGAGTTAATCAAGCGGCTCTCAGAACAGTACGCCCTTCCAGAGTACCGGGCAGAAACCGTCACAATGACGCAATCTCACACCATTGAAAGCTGGTTAGCCTTTTTTACTAAAGCCGCTCAGCTAGAGCGCGACACCGTATTAATGAAGGAGGAGGTATCCCGGTTTCAGTTAATGGATGGTGAGCGTGGTTCACTCATATCAAAACTGTTGGTTGACTATCGCAAGCTACCCGCACAAACCAAAGCTCGCAGGCTTCAGGCACTGAACATTATGCGGTTGCAGCTTGAACAGGTGTTGTCGAACGAACGTCAGCGTCGACTTAGGAGTCGTATTGCTCAGTTTGAAAATAGCTATGGCCTCTATCAGAAGCAACTTGACGTTGCCGTTGTTTCACTGCTGCCAGATCCAGAGCAGCAACAGCAAAGGATTTTGCGCCATCAATTAGTGACAGATGATATTAACCGTATCAATAAGGCTCTTTACCAGTTGGAGCTGGATCGGCTTGGGGTGAGCGGTGATATCGAGCCATTAAAAATGCGCTTGGATGAATTGGCGTTATCCGGTCAGCTCATTAAGCAGACAATACAACTAATTGTATTGGGGCTAACGATTGATATGGAAAAGTCGATCTCTGGTCAGAGGATACCTCTACCTGCACCCTATGAAGCAGAGTGGGCACGCTGGCAGACACAAAAAACCAAGTTTAATCGACTGTTCAATGACCTGTTTCAACAGTTGGATTCCAGTGAGCAAGTGCTTACTAATGAGCAGCGTTCGCAGGCTTGGGCGGTACTTCAGGGTGCTCGTGAGAACATGCAGGCAGGGGAGTCACGAGGGCGTGAAGTTGCATTTTTATTAACCGCCTACAATCGTATTGCTACGGATCAGCAGGTATGGTGGCAGCGCGGATTGGCCTATGCAGGCTCCTGGGCATCGTCGTTGTGGCAGGTTGGAGGTGCCGCTTTCAACTATCCACTGTTCTCTATTAATGAGTCGCCGGTAACACTGCTTGATCTGCTATGGGTGCTGTTGGTTATTACCGTCGCAATTGTCTTTTCAGCACATGTACGTAAAGCATTAACCCGTTTTGGGGAAAGTAAAAAAGCCGTTTCGGAAGCCGCGCTCTTTACCATCGGCCGCATTTTGCACTATGTGATTATTACGGCTGCTGTGCTTATCGGGTTTTCAACCCTGGGGATTGATCTTTCGAAACTGGCACTGGTCGCCGGGGCGCTCAGTGTGGGGATCGGTTTTGGTCTGCAGTCCATCTTCAATAATTTTATTTCTGGTCTGATTCTGCTATTTGAACGGCCACTCAAGGTTGGGGATTTGATTGAATTGGAATCGGGCGTTCGAGGCAGAATAAAATCAATTAACGTTCGTAGTACGCAGATCACTACCTGGGATAATATCGATATTCTAGTGCCCAATTCGGAGTTTATCAGTGGGCGTGTCACCAACTACACCTTTGTTGATGATTTGCGCCGACTGCATATACCTTTTGGTGTCGCCTATGGAACAGACAAAGAGTTGGTGAAAAAGGCAGTATTGGAAGCGGCTGAAAAAGTACCCTTTACACTAACGAGCAAGGATTATCTGCCTGATGTGTGGCTGATCAACTACGGCGAAAGTAGTCTCGACTTTGAGTTGGTAGTCTGGGTTAGAGGCAATAAGCTACCGAAGCGTGGCAATCCGATTGCCAGCTATTTGTGGGAAATTGAAACGGCCTTAAGTCAGTACGGAATTGAAATTCCGTTCCCACAGCGAGATCTCCATGTTAGATCGGTTGATGAAAGTGTTTTAGCTAAGTTATAAAAAATATAACAAGGGAGCGTTGTTTTGAGTGATAGCGGATTAATTTATGGTTACCGGCTGGATGGCCCAGCCAAAGGTTCACCGATCAGTGTTGATGAATTACAGCAACCTCTCACTGATGAAGGCTGTACTTGGTTGCACTTCGACTATACACATCCAAACGCCAGGGAGTGGATACAGCAACATAGTCAATTAGACCCCGTTGTTATTGATGCGCTGTTAAGTGAGGAGACCCGCCCGCGAGCTAGTTTGATGAAAGGCGGGGTAATGATTTCTTTAAGGGGGGTCAACCTTACGGCGGGCTCTAATCCTGAAGATATGGTGGCTATTAGAGTCTGGATAGATGATAAAAGAGTTATCAGTACACGACGGAGACCGTTACTCTCCGCTCAAGATATCGTCGCTTTTATT
>JBFKTM010000486.1:0-3351 GCA_041636295.1 Oleiphilaceae bacterium | reverse complement strand
CAACGGAACATTTCTCAAAAGTTCGGTGTTTCTGGACGGGCACTAGTTAGAGGTCTACGATCAAATAAAATTCAGATCAGTTGGCTTTAATGCCGTGGGTGCTCAGACCCAAAAACGATAAGCAGAGAGCGTTTGGGCTAGACAGTTTGAGGGCTTGTGGGCAGGCTGAAGATAGCAGTCCGCTTGTTTACATCTACCGTAAATGGCCTATGCTGAGATTAATTGAGTTGATTGCTTTTTGAACAGCCTGTTTCAATAAGACGTGGAGAAATTCCTATGTATCGATTGACCTCGTTAGTGTTGGCGCTATTGTTGTCTGTGTCCTGTTATGCTGAAACCATTATTGCTGCAGGAGACCCTTGGCCACCCTTTTTAGACCCCGATTCACCCACTCAGGGGATCGCGTTAGAGATAACGCGCGAGGCCTTTAAAACACAAGGCTATGAAGTAGAGATGAACTTTGTACCCTGGGCCAGAGCAATTAGTGGAGTTAAAGAGGCTGACTACGACATCCTGGTAGGCACCTGGTATACCTCCGAGCGTACGCAGTTTCTCAAATACAGCGACCCCTATCTGGAAAATCAGATTAAATTTATTAAGCGTAAAGGCGATGGTTTTGAGTATGATGGGCTGGAAAGCCTGACCGGTAAAAATGTTGGTGTTGTCAGGGATTATGGTTATGGCAATGAGTTCCTCAATGCGCCCAATTTCAAACGCCCGGAAACCAATGACTTTATCACCAACCTGAAGAAACTGGTGGCTGGACGTATTGATGTTACGCTTGAAGATGAAGTCGTTGCGCGAGCCATGATAAAACAGCGGGCACCTGACATGTTGGAGCAGGTTGAGTTTACGGAAAATGCCCTGTCGAGTAACAAGTTGCATGTTACGTCTGGACTAAAAAATAGTCGCCATAAAAAAATTATCGACGCATTTAACCAAGGGCTAAAAGAGATTCAGAGCAATGGCACTTATGATGCGTTATTGCAGAAATATGGGTTCTGATAATCCCTTTCCCTCTCATTCGCTAGTAGCAGGGGTTAGCTCTACCTGTTTGTATAAAAGAAATATTTATATAAAAGAAGTATTAGTTATTTAAAAAGTAGTACGAGTGCACAAATTAGTCTGGTTGGCACAAATGTGTAGGTTTGTGTCACCCTTGCTGATAGTTCGTTGGTAGCGTGTGTCGTACATTGCTCACATCTCAACATAAAGGAGATGAGAGTAATGAGAGCGCAGAGAAAAACAAGAGAAACGACAGCAGCGAAGGAGACAACCGCTTATCTTGTTAGTAGCACTGGTATTGCCGGGGCAGCAATGATGCTGGGGCTGTTAATGTGGCAAGATGCCCATGCGGAACTAAAAAGTCTTGATGATGAGTCCATGTCAGAAGTGGTTGGGCAGGCGTATATCAGGGTTGATCAATACAAAAACCCGGAAAATGAATCGATAAACTATGTTCGTACTGATTTGGGGATGGATATTGAACTGCAAGTAAATGCCGATGTTATGGAGTTAGGGCGGTATCCACGTTGGGACGAAAAGCGAAACGACTGGGAAGAGCAGCCATCAGATATTCTGATTGAAGATTACGCCATGGGGCATATATACAGTGAGCAGTACTATACTCTTAACCCGTTAATGCCCAAACCCACCAAACCGGATGGTAGCGCCTATCAAGATGGTGAGATCGTCCCCTTCCGTATTACCGATCCGTATATAGAGTTCGCCTTTGAGGAAATCAACGGTAAGAAGACACCCGTGGGATTGCGTATTGGTTTTGGTGAGGCCGAAGGCGCGATGTCAGGCAATATTCACAGTTTAACCGGGCGAATAGATGCTTTGGTTCGAACTAACCTAAATTACGTTGCCAACCAGGTGGGAAGTTGTGAATTAGCCCCAGAACTTTGTGCTGCTTTAGCGCTGCAACCACTGTTAGGTGAAGTGGAAGTCAGCGACCCGGCTCACCTGGTATATGGTGAAGGTACTACGCCTGCTCATCTGGTTGGTGAGATTGATGATGCCAGAGCAATGTTTACCGGTATGGAGAATGGCGAGACATTGGATGCGAGTGTCGGGTTGGTTTCAGTCGGTGTGCCCGCGCAAAATTGCATGGCTGCTGCCGCGGATGTCTGTTTTCCACTATCACAGTATCAAACACTTTGGATCGGTGCCCGTGATGAAAATGGTAATGCCAATGGTGCCGCACCGGGTGCATTCCTGTCATTTCAGACCAAGCCGATGCAATGGAATGAAGATTATCACGATGGCAATTTGGCTGAAAATTATATGAATGTCGTTCAGGGGGCATTTTTAAATGTACCGGCTGGGGTCTTGGAAATGGATTCCGTCAGTGCAACACTGGGTACTAATCGAGTACGAACAGAGTACATTGATCGAGGTGTAGGCCTCTTCTAGCATGTGCCACAGACAGGCGAATAAAATCGCCTGTCTGTGGTGGATTTTGATAAGCCATAATATTTAACCGAGTTAACAGAAATAGTGGTTAATTCGTCCTAGAATACACCTGACCAAAATACTCGGGTATAGGCTGCTGTGCGTTGGTGCTGATAGCTAATTGTCGGAAACCTACAGCCCATCAGCGGCCAGCAGTAGCAGAGGCCTATCGCTTAACATAATAAAAATAAACTAATAATGGAGATTAAAGATCTGGAAGATCACAGTGCGGGTAGGGAGGTCATTCAATTTAAATGAATGGTTAGTCTCAGGGAATACAACATGGCTCAGAAGTTTCCATGGCAGGTAGTAAAGCTGATAATCGAGTCAGCAATGTCCAACGGTATAACATTTAAAGATCTACCCAAAAATATTGCACTTTTTGACCGGCTGGTAAAACGACAAGGGGTAACGTCGGATGATCTGGAACGGTTGATGGATGGGCTGGAGAAAGCGACAGGTCGTACCGACTTGTCTATTATTTTTGCTAAAACATTTATTCCAGAATCTATTGATGACTATTTGACGCTGGCTTACACCGCCAAAAATCTTCATCAGGCGGTACAGCTATTGTCCAAATATAAATGGATACTGCACCCTTCAGTCGATTTGGTTGTGGAGGAGTACGATGACCTGGCGGCTATCACCTATCGAAGCAGCGACGGCTTCCCCATTGGTGACAAGTATTTTTATAGCGAAGGTTTGTTCAGTTGTATCTACCACCGAGTTAAAGATGTGACAGGCGTTCAGTTCACTCCGGAAAAAATTCATTTCAGACACCCCATAACACCACATCATGATCTTTACTCAGAGTACTTTGACTGTCCTGTCTATCATGATCAAGAGTGGGACTCTATCTTTCTTAAGAAAGAAGTGCTGTACCTTCCCTTTAAT